>JAPPIB010000022.1 GCA_028820695.1 Acidiferrobacterales bacterium
CCTTGCGATCGCGAGTCATACCAACGGTTTTCAGTTAACGAAAATGCCTCTACATCATGTATTCACAGCAGAATTCGAAAACTCAGGCGATGGCGCACAAGATGCTACGGCTGTTCGAGTTTTGTTGCTGAAAGAATATGGGCCATAATCGGGACACCCTTATACAGGTACGTTGAGTGGGAGGAAATGCTGGACATTTCAATTGATGAACTATTGGATGAATTTCCAGAAGATCGGCGAAATCGCATCATTTCCTGAAACTGACCGATTAGAAACAGAGTACCTGACGCTGCAAAAGTTGCGCAAGGCTAAGAAGCTCAGCTAGGCGCAGTTGGCTGAGAATCTCCGGTAAGCGACGGTTTCGAAGGTGAAAACAGTATGGGAACTGTGCCAATTTCCAAGCAGCTTATCATTGGACGCGCACCGGCGTCATTTGAATTGCCGCTCACTGACTTGCGCCGGTTGTAAAATAACCGGCAGGTGAGGCATTGTAGTGCCACTCCATTTTTTAGTTCACAGTATCAACTACTTAAATTACAGCTTGTTAAAGATCGCTTAAGCCTGCGGAACAAAACGAAATCGAAGCAAATGACAAGTTTCAGAATCAACAATCTGGGTATCTTCACTGTTTGTGCGATATTTATCGCTGTTGCCTACTATATGCAGTATGTGATGTATCTTGAACCGTGCCCCTTGTGCATGGTGCAAAGAGTCGCGATCATGCTGATCGGACTGATGTGCCTCGCCGCGTTCGTGCACAATCCTTCCAGACTTGGAATGATTCGATACAGCGTTGCCCTGATGTTGCTTGCGACATTCGGTGCGGTGATTGCAGGCCGGCACGTCTGGCTGCAGCATCTTCCGTCAGACAGGGTTCCCGAATGCTTTCCAGGAATCGGCTTCATCCTGGCAAACAATCCATTTATGGATGCAGTCCGAATTATTTTCGGTGGCACAGGTGAATGCGCACAGACCCAATGGACATTTCTTGGACTGAGCATTCCAGGCTGGACTTTGGTCTTCTTTCTGACATTCTTCGGTCTCGCGCTGTTTCAATTGATCCGACAGGTCAGACAGCCCAGCTTGACTTAACCTGATCACGCCAGGGTCAGTCAGTCGAGAGTTCCTGATCAAACCACAGGTCGTCGGATTGCTGCCTTGACCGAGCGAAAAGGAACTTCACATGTTTTCTCTTCGAGGGGGTCTGTATGGTCCTTCGGATGCGAGCAAACTGTTTCCAGAACTGATCGCCATCCCAGTTGTGCAGATCGTTCGAATAGATATTCAAATCCAGTTGCTGTAATTCTCGGCTGAATTCGGTGTCGCCAACCCTGTTGCCGAAGTCGATCAGGTTTCTCGGTGAACGATCGGGCCACCATAGACGAGCCAGGTCAAGCAGTGCAACAGCGACCCCGTTTGCATCGTCATCACGACAGGCCGCTCTGACTTCACTGACAGACTTTCGGATTGTCAGGTGGTGCCGGTCGCCTTTAGCGGAATCACCTGAATCGAGCGCCAAATTTTTTCTTCGGCTCAGAAACCAGCCCGCGATCGTCAGCAACCACATAACGAGCATTCCAAGGCTGACCAGCATCCAAATTCGGTCAGCTTCGGCTACCGGTGACAAATAAGTGTCAGCGGACGCTGAAGCCGAGGGCTGACTGTCAGACTCACCGGTCGCAGGCATCGCGATTGCGGATGCCGCGCGCACGTTCGTCATCTTTGGCAATACCGCCACTTTTTCCCTATCTTCGTCAACGTCCCACCAGACCACCCTGAATTCCGGTATTGTCAGGTTTTCCGTATCGTTCGGGATAAATACGAATTCCTCCTTGCGCTGGGCAACTGTTGCCCGCAATGTCTGATGCGTATTCAGGGCGGGGCTATTGCTGTAAATTCTCAGTGACTGACTGGACTCATAGTCCGGAGACGTCAGCTGGATTGCACGCAACCCAACCGCCTCGATTGAGATTTCCCGGGATTCAGGTCTGCCAACCTCCAGATCGGGAAGTCGCCCGCCCCACGAGTCCAGAATCTGAAGATCACTGGCCGGCAACCAGGTCTTGCCCGTATAAGAAAGCGGTTTTGGACGAACCTGGACAGCTACCGATTCAGAACTGATTCGCTTGCGCAGGTACTGCGTCTGCAGCGTGGCCTGATCATAACTGGAAACAACACCTGTAAATTCCACCGGAGGAATTTCGTAGGTTCCGCTCTGTTCCGGAAATACTGCATAACGCTTTTCGATCACAGCATAATCCCTGCCGCCTCGCTTTGATTCGTACCTGCGGTCACCGCCCAATCGCTGCACGTCCGCGAACCCCATGACAGGGTCTGAGAAACTGCCTCTCGCAATGTCGACGGCAGTAAATAGTCTGGTAATAAACACCATCTGTGACTGAACATAAGGATTCCGTGGAGTGGCTTCGATCTCCACAAACATGTCCTCACCCGCTTTTTGGACATTTCCGGTAAATTCCCTGACCTCGATCTCCAGCGGTTCGGTCGTGTGCCCGCCGATCGTAATCCCCGCTATGGCAAGGGTGCCGGTCTTCTTGGGCCTGATCCCGAATATCCAGTTGTGCACAATATTGGAAACACCGTTTTGGATCTGGATGTTCGTCTGCGTCGACTCGCTCACTATGTCAAAGTCGTTTTCGAGCATGGACAGGTCAGGACTGCCGCTGACCTCGTTGGCGGCACCTTCAAAAGTCACAATCAGATTGACGGATTCATCCAGATAGACTTCCGTCCGATCGAGATGTGCCTGGAGCGAGTTCGAATGATTGGATGCGGACACCGTGACCGGCACGATCATCGCAACCAGAATCCAGCAACGCAACGCAGTTTTCATATCTCTTCCGCGACTACCAAGGCTGAATCATGGGGCGCGGTTCATCGCGGATAAGGTACTCGTAATGAAACTTGCGGCGAAGCAACCCTCCCGGATCATCCGGAATCTGCCTCAACCACTGCTCCATCACCTGATCCAGTTCGTCGTCCAGATTGGCTTGCAGCTCGATCTGCTCGCCGGATTCGCCGCGTTCAGTCAGACTCTCGTCCTGCTCCGGTCGGTCGCTGCCCATTGCCTGCTGCCCGCTGCGACGACTCAGAGCTCCCTCATCCTGTCCGTCGGGCTGATCTGCCTGATTCGATGAGACAGCCTGGTCATCCGGTGCTGTGTCTTTCGACTCTATCGGCTGATCGGCGGCCTGATCCTCGCTTTCCGATGCGGTGGGCGGGGCGGACATCTCCTGTTGCTGCAGCAGACGCCTCACGATATCGAGATTGAACCTGGCACTTTCAAATTGCGGATCGCTCTGCAATGCAGCCTCGTATTGCTCAATCGCTTCGAGATAATCTCCCGACTTTGCCAGTGCATTGCCCCTGTTGTACCTGGAAACAGCATCGTCCGAATGTGCGAATTCTAAAGCGGCCTGATTGAATTCCTCGCTGCGGTAAAGGGCGATACCGTTCCACTCAGGAAACTTCTGAATGACCTGGTCATCGTAGTTCTGCGTCTTTACAGAAGCCGCAGCACGCTGGTCCGGCCGCTGCCACAGGTCGGACCATTCAAAGGCGAAAGACTGCTGGGCTGGAACGACCACAAACAGGGTCACTGCGAGCAGCCAGCCGCGTCGATACAGCAACGCGGCCAGCGGTAGCAGAAAAATCAGCAAATATGGACCCCGATCCTTCCATTGTTCAGTAATCACCGATTCATCAATTCCGGTCGCATCAGCAGCAAACCGGGACCCCTCACGAACAACACCCGACACCTCTTGCGTGATCGTAGAGAAAGTGCCCCCGCCTGCCGACGCGAGCTGAGCCAGTTCCGAATAGTTCACAGTCGCGGTGATGAGGTTTCCGCCAAGATCTCTGAGGAACTCACCGCCCGGCGTCACAACCGGCGCGCCGGATTCGGTTCCGACTCCGATTACAGACAGACTATATCCGTCGTCACGCAAGGCCCTTGCCGCATTGACAGCGGCTGAGTCGACCTCATCGGCGATCAGGACAACGGTTCCAGCGCGGTAACCCGATCCCTTCAGCATCTGCCGGGCCTGCTCGATGCCAAGACTGGCCCTGCTGCCCTGCACCGGCATCATTGAAGTCTGCACCGACTGGAGGAGGTGTGTTGATGTCGCAAAATCATCTGACACAGGAACAACCTTGAAGGCGCTTCCAGCAAACACGACGAGACCGGTTGCCCGACTGTTCTGACTCTCAATCAGCTCAATTGACTTGTAACGTGCCCGCTCAAGCCTTGAGGGAAGCAGGTCAGTGGAATTCATGGATTGGGATAGATCGAGCACGACTACAGTCGCTTCCAGGTTTTCAAAAAGATCGGCCTTCTCCCGATCCCAGGCAGGTCCGGCAAGCGCTGCAACTGCGAGCGTCCATGTTGTCAATGCCACTGTGCGGACAAACACTACGGACGTATTGTTTCCACTGCAGATCAGGTGGCGCAATAACAAAGGATCACAGACTGTCGCCCAGCTGTCTGAACCCCGCCTGGTGATCGCGAACGCGAGCAATGGTCCCAACAGCAACAAAAGCAGCCACCAAGGTCTCAGAAAAACGAACTCAATCGGAAATGACATCGCTCACCTCCCTTCGAGTGTAATCGCTCAACCGCAGCGAAACCGAATTCCAGAACACCAGCATCAGCAGCGATAGCAGTGACAGCATCAATGGCCAGTGATAAAGTTCCTTGGCGATAACCCTGCGTGCTGACTCATCCTCAATTGGTTCAAATCTATCGATCTCATGGTAAATTCTTTCCAGATCGCGCGAATTGGATGCATGAAAGTATGTTCCGCCTGTACCCGCTGCGATCGCGCCGAGCACCCCGCCTGCCGGCCCGGTTGCTGCGGAAGGCGTTTGCGGCAGCGCGCCGATCGCAATCGTATAGATCCGGATGCCGTGGTCCATCGCCAATCGCATCGCCTGCAAGGGCTCAATCGAACCCGCGGAGTTCTCACCGTCTGTCAGAAGAATCAGGATCCGATTTTCGGCCGGCCGCTCGCGCAGCACTTTGACAGCCAGCCCAATCGAGTCCCCGATCGCCGTTCGGGCACCGGCGAATCTGGTTCGCGAGGTGCTGAGAAATTCATGCACTGTATCAACATCAAAAGTCAAAGGCGCATAAAGGTAGGGGATATCGCCGAAAAGGATCAAGCCGACCCGATCGCCCTTCCTGCGCAATACGAACTCCCCTGCGATCCGCCTCACGACATCGAATCTTGAGTGCCTGCTCTGCGAGAAGTCCTGCTGGTCCATGCTGCCGGATGCATCCAGCGCAATCAGGATGTCCCGACCGGATATCGGAACCTCGAAAGAGTCATGAATCCAAACCGGGCGGGCGGACGCAGCCACCAGCGCGGCCCATAGGACTGCAGCCAGAACAATCGATCCTCGGGAAGGCGAATCAGCTGTCATGCCATTGCTCGTCACCTCGTGGAAAAATGGCGCTCTCAACGACGGCAGGATCTGATCACTTCGGGGGACCAGCCAACGCACCAAGATCGGCAATGGCAGCAGCACAAGCATCCATATCCAGACGAATTTCAGCATGCCGTCATCCCTAGGTGACGTGCGTCACCCATTTCATGCACACATGCGTGAGCGGGTCAACATCAGCAACTCGGTGTCGTTCGTAAGGTGCGGTGATCAACAGACGACCGGGGCCCTGTGTGAACTGGTCTGTCTCACCGCTGGAGTCCAGGAACTCAAGCCATTGTTCTCCAGTCAGTCCCGCCACAGAAGCGTTTGGAAACTTGCTCATCGCAACTCGGCGCATAAGAATGGAGAGTCTGATCGCAGCCTGGTCGGGCTTTAGCGCAACTGCCTGCGAAATGTCCCGCGCGATGTGCTGTCTTGCGCGATTCTCCCGTATAAGGCTGAGCAGATATCTGATTCCGAACGGCAATAGGATCAGCAAAATTGCAAGCACCCACCATCCGATGGCAGGCGGCCACAACCCTGGGTCCGGTGGCGGTATGACATCCCGCAACTGATCCAGCAAGGACGTGTCAACCGGCATGACGAACGATCGAATGCGGGGTGTTGATTCTGTGTGATGTGCGCATCGATTCACAAGTCCTTGATCACGACTCTGTCACCGGCTGGCGGGAAGTCTTCTGACGTGCAACCTGCGACTGAAACCCGCTTGGAGTGACATGGATACATCGTCACCCGGGGTCAACTGGATCAGGGATGCCCGGGCCCGGGTCGCCGCCTCGCGGAATCTTTCGTTTCTCTCATCCAGAATGCGCTGCAGCTTCCTTGAGTGCCGTCTGGACGAGATGCGCAATGCGGCATAGCTGGTACCATCAGTAACCCGGTAATTTCCTGCAGGTAACGCGGTACGCTCCACCGCGTCAGAGATCCAAATCAGACTGAGCGCTCTTTTCGAGCTGAAATATTCGAATGATCGGATCGCGGACGCTGAAAGTCTCGAAAAGTCGCTGAGCGCAATGACCATGTCGCCATACCGCACGCGTTTGGCAATCGACGCCAGTGATTCGCTCAATCCGTCGAAGCCGGCGGCAGTCTCGGTATTTCGACTGAGGTCAGACAATACTGCCAGCTGTCGGGTCAGACTGCGGGCGACCGATGCGAATCTCGACTGGTATAGTCTCGAGTCAGAAATTCCCGTAATGGACACCAGGTTTCCCTGATCAAGTGCTGCCCAAGCCAGCAGTGATGCAGCCTCCGCCGCGACCACTGACTTGAACGCGGTACGAGTGCCGAATCGCATGGTTGACGACATATCGACAACCAGATATACCATTCGCTGACGATCTTCTCGAAATACCTTGGTGTGCGCACTGCCGGTACGGGCGGTCACACGCCAGTCAATCATCCTTGAATCATCGCCGGGGGTATATTTTCTGGACTCCTCATAGTCCATCCCGCGCCCCGGGATGGCCGACCTCGTCTCGCCGGTCAGGAGGGCACCCATGAATTCACTCAAATACAGACTGTGCGCCAACGGCCGCAGACGGACCAGCTGTTGTGTAGAAACGTCGATTCCGGTCAGCATGATCTGCCGTTCCGATCAGGGTACCGCAACCACCGCGATCAGTTTCTGAATCACCTCATCGACATCGACGTTTTCGGCATCCGCCTCGAAGGTCAGCAGCAATCTGTGCCTCAACACATCCAAAGCAACCTGCTGCACATCTGCGGGCGAAACATAATCCCGGCCATCCACCCAGGCTCGCGCGCGCGAGCACACGTCGAGTGCGATAGTGCCCCGGGGACTGGAGCCGATCTGGATCCAGCGCGCAAGGTCCGCGTCGTAGCGCTCGACGTTGCGTGAGGCGTCGATCAACTCGATGATGTACTGCTCGACCATCGGCTCCATGTGAACCTCATAGATCTGCGCCCGAGCCGCGACAATGGAACTGTGAGTGACTTGCAGCATGTCGGTGGGTGTATCCGTGCGATCACCGATGGCTTCCGAACGGGCGATCCGGAGAATGCCCTGCTCCTGGTCCTTATCCGGATAACCGACCCTCACCTGCATGAGAAAGCGGTCGCGCTGGGCTTCGGGCAGTGGGTATGTACCTTCGTGTTCGATCGGATTCTGGGTAGCCAGTACCATGAACAGATCCGGCAGCCGGTAGGTCTGGTTGCCGACAGTGATCTGGCGTTCTTCCATGGCCTCGAGCAACGCGGACTGGACTTTCGCCGGTGCCCGGTTGATCTCATCGGCCAGGATGATCTCGTGAAACAGAGGGCCTTTCTGAAATTCGAATGTTCCTTTTTCCGGACGATAGATATCCGTACCGGTCAAATCGGCCGGCAACAGATCCGGCGTAAACTGGATACGATGGAACTCACCCTGGATGTAACTTGCAAGTTCCTTGACCGATCGCGTCTTGGCCAAGCCGGGGAAGCCCTCAAGCAACAGATGCCCGCCACAGAGCAGTCCGATCAGCAACCGATCGATCAGGTGACGCTGACCGACCACCTGCTGCGAAAGAAGTTCAGGAATCTTGCGGATGTCATCGGCGCCATGATCGGTTTGACCAGTTCCAAAAACTGCATTCTTGAGGCTCCTTTGCATCTCGGATTTCGGCCTCAGCTCAGATGCTGATTGAAAAATTCCAGTGTTCGATTCCAGGCGAGACCGGCATCTTCCGCGTCGTGCCGCGCAGTCGTAGGATTTGCGAATCCATGATCAGCCTCATACCAGAAATTGCTGTATGTCTTGCCTGCAGCATCCATTGCCTGTTCGAATCCTGACACCATCTCCTGATTGATCCATTCATCGCGGGTCGCAAAATGACCCATGACCGGACCGCTGAGGCTCTGTACCTCTTCGCGTCCCTTGGCGCAGCGTCCATAATAGATGACAGTCGCGTCCACAGGCGTTGCAATGGACGCATTCAGCGACCATCCACCGCCAAAACACCATCCGACCGTTCCGACCTTGCCGTTGCTTTTGGGATGGTCCCGCAACCAGTCGACCCATGTGGTCAATGTTTCTGTCGCGATGTCCGGATGGACATCCCCCATCAGTTCCCGTGCTGTGCCGGGATCGTTTGTCACCTGCCCCTGATAAAGATCAACGGCCAGGGAAAGGAATCCTGCCTCGGCGAACCGGGGTACAACATTTCGGATCTGGTCGTTCAGTCCCCACCATTCATGAATCAGGATGACCGCACCGGCAGGGCTTGATTCTGGCTCCAGAAAATAGCCCGAAACCGAACCATCTGACATCCACAGTTCCGCCTCGACATTGTTCTCGGTCGCCGCGGCGGATGTGACGGTTCCGGCAGCCATTACAGCCAAAGGAGCGGATCCGATCGCTTTCAGTGCGTCTCTTCGTCGTTTGTTCACCATGGTTTTCTCCTGATTACCTGATCGGTTTTGTATTCTCCAACAGTTGAGCCTATTTTAGCAATTCGACACGGTATCGAACAATTTCGTCGGCGACAGTCTGACGCAAGATATGGAATGCGAAACAGCAAGACGTTCCACACTCAGAGGACATGGATATTCCAGGTTCATGGACATAAACCCGGGGTCACTCCCTCGCCCCATACGCTGGGACGGTACACGATACCAAAATCGCTTACCAATTCAATTTGACAATACGTGAACTTAAAGCATAATCTCATTTGGGACTGACCGCCGAAACCATGACCGAAAAACCAAGCAAAACTGATTTACTTGAACAGAAGGTTCTCGAACTGATTGCCAGGCACGATGAGCTGAGATCGGAGAATGTTCGGTTGCGCAAAAAGAACAATGAACTGTCAGTTTCCAACCAACTGCTCTACGACAGCAACCGAAGGGCAAGTCGTAAGGTCAAGGACATCATCAGCAACTTGAAGAAAGCCAACTGACAATGAATGAAAAACTGATTTTGAACGAGCATTCACAAATTTTAAAGATCAAGGTCGGAGGCCGACATGTCTCTCTTGCGTGCGCTTTGGACCAACGGCAGAGTTTGCTCAATGCCGCGAGTGCGCTGAACGCGGAAATCTCCATCATTCAGAATTCATCGGCCACCACCGCTGTAACCTTTGAATCGGCTGTCATTATCGCGGCGTTGAACTTCGCTGCCCAAATCATCGAAAACAGCAGTCCGGAAAATCAACTCGACTTCGACGACTTGATTGACAAAATTGACGCAACTTTGGCCGATTGACTCTATAATTCCTGGCATCGGCAATTGTTAACTGCCGCCTGTAGTGTTCGAGTCGACCTATCGCTTTTGAACCTAAAGGATAATTCGGGGACAAAATGAGTCGACTGTTGTGAGCGTTGCCTTGTCGCAAAGCACCTGATGTCGGCACACCAGTCACCCACTTGAACAAGTTGGTTCAAGGTTTTCCGGTGACGACGCGGCACGTGCGGGCGGCTTTTGATTTTTGCACCATTCATGTCTTCTTGCCAATCGAGTATCAGAAGAGAAATTCGGTCGCGCCGAAGATCTCTCACCCGTCAGCAGCAAGTTCTTGCGTCCCAGCGTGTAGCCGATCAGCTGCAAAAACATCCCATTTATCTGACCAGCCGCAGAATTGCGTTTTTCTGGCCGAACGACGGGGAGATCGATCTTACCCGCGCCCTGATCAGATCTTTGACCCAGCACAAGCAATGCTATCTTCCGGTGTTGTACCGCGGTGGCGAGAATCGACTGCTGTTCGGACGATTCAGGGCCGGAGCGACGTTGCGGCTCAACCGGTTCGGCATTCCCGAACCCGACCTGGCGAGGGATGGATGGCTGTTCGCCAGGCAACTTGACCTTGTATTGACGCCACTGGTCGCATTCGACAGTCACGGGAACCGTATCGGCATGGGCGGTGGTTTTTACGACCGGTCCCTGCGCCAGCTGAATCTGCCCGGCAACTGGCAACGTCCCTATGTTCTGGGAGTCGCTCACGAATTCCAACACTTGGAGCACATCGGTCGCAACACTTGGGATGTCCCGCTGAGCGGGGCAGTTACCGATCAACGGATCTATCACTTCGAACCGTGATCCAGCGCGAAATACAGACTGCCTCCATACATGATAGAATGACCGCGGATGTCAGTGCAGAGCCGACTTCCCGGAGGGTCCGGACGCTGGTTGGAATCATCGGTTCTCATTGGGCCGGTAACATATGCCGTTACTCGCTGAAATCGGGTGGCAGCGATGTGATTTTGCAGACAACTCTCCCAAGGCAACAAACCCTGAAGTGTGACTCATGAACTATTGGCTGATGAAAAGTGAACCCGATGTCTACTCCATACATGACTTGGCCGCTGAACCGGGTCAGACAGACTACTGGGATGGGATTCGAAACTACCAGGTGCGCAATTTCATCCGCGATGACATGAAGGCTGGAGATCTGGCTTTTTTCTATCATTCCCGATGCAAGGTTCCAGGCATCGTCGGTACGATGCGGATCGTCCGGGAAGCCTATCCAGATCACACCGCGTTTGATGAGACCGAAAAATACTTCGATCCCAAAAGTGATCCGGACAATCCTCGCTGGCTGATGTTCGATGTCCGCCTCGATACCATATTCCCCGACATCATCTCGCTGACAGAACTGAAACAGCACGAACCGCTTGCCGAGATGCGGGTTGTGCAGAAAGGAAATCGGCTGTCGATCACACCCGTTACCAAGCAACAGTGGAACTACATCGTATCTCTGTCCACTGGCGATTGACTGCGCTGCGGCACAGAGGCGGCGTCCGGCAACCGAAAGCGTCGGAATTGCCATCCCGTACCCGCAATCACCACCGACGCGGTGATGTCAGGCTCACGGAAAAATTGGACGACTTCCCATATCGCGCCGATCTCGTCGCGAATGGCGAACCGGTCCGAACCTGCATCATCGACCAGATTCACGCTGTTGAGACGGTATCTGATCCCAACCCCTCTGGCTTTGCCGTAAGCTTCCTTTCGGGTCCAAATCTTTAAGAAAAATCTCTTTTGCTGCGATGGGGCATGTTTCAGGTACTGCTCGTGCTCCTGGCTGGAAAATTTTCTTTGTGCAATTTCCCGATGCCTTACCTTTCGGGTCAGAAATTCGATATCAACGCCAATTTCGGCAGATCTGCAAAATGCGAATACCGCTTCGTGCCTCGTATCGGTCGAATTGAATTGCAGGTCGGAGGAGATATGGTCCGGAAGATAAGGCTTGCCAAGATTTCCCAGTTTGAATGAAATCCTGTCGGGTTCGACAGCAGCATATCTGCCGAGCAGTTCCTTGAGAATGCCTCTGGCACAAATGAACCGCTGGCGCGAGAGTTCGACTCTGTACCGCGCGGCCCGTCGCATCTCGTGACGGTCCATTAAACTTTCCAGATATCTGATGCGTTCCGGACCTGTATCCAGCGTTGTCGACCACAAGTGGACCTCACCCGGCAACAGTTGCGGAAATGGATCAGTGTGCGACCACGGAATCTCGCCGACTGCCGGGTCGCGGCTTGCAGGGGTTTGGAGTCGGTCAGCTGAGTCCGTTGTTCGACTCATCGTACTCGTTGATAATGGCGAGCGCCTGCTCCTCAGCTTTCGAATTCCTGCCAATCTTCCTCTTTTCCTGAATTCGCCAGGTCAGGCCCTGCCGATCAAACAACTGCGTACCGGCCAGATCTTTCAATGCCGCGACCGGCGCTTCGCCCGGGACAACATAGACACCCACAAACTCCACGTCATTCAATTCGGTCGGTACGTTCACAGCTATTCCCGCAAAAAACCTACGTCAGGAACATCCTGTAGACTGGGTTGTCCGATTCATCGACGTAGGCATAGCCCACCCTATCCAGAAATGTCCTGAACTGTGCCATTTCATTCGGTGGAATCTGGATTCCGCACAGTACCCGACCGAAGTCGGTGCCGTGATTGCGGTAGTGAAACATACTGATATTCCAGGAACTTCCCATATTCTCCAAAAACCCCAAGAGCGCGCCGGGCCGCTCGGGAAACTGGAATCGATAGACCTTCTCGTTGGATGCATTCGGCGCACTTCCGCCGACCATGTGCCGAACATGGATCTTCGCCATCTCATTATCTGTCAGGTTCAGCACAGGGTATCCATTTGCTTCAAGATCCTCTATGCAATTGACAACTTCCCGCTCGCTCTCGACCTGAATGCCGGCGTAGACATGAGCCTGCTCCGGGTCAGAAAAACGATAATTGAATTCCGTGATGTTCCGGTTTCCGATGGTTGAACAGAACTTCTTGAAGCTGCCTGGCCTTTCGGGAATGGTCACGGCGAGAATCGCTTCCCTTCGCTCACCGATCTCCGCCCGTTCGGAAACGTGCCGCAGTCGATCAAAATTCATGTTGGCACCGGAATTGATCGCGACGAACTTGCGTCTGCGGCCACTGAGATTCCGGCAGTACTCCTTCATTCCCGCTACAGCCAAAGCCCCCGACGGTTCCACAATACTTCGGGTGTCCTCAAAGATATCCTTGATCGCGGCACAAACCTGATCGGTATTGACCCGAACGATCTGATCAACATAAAGACGTACGAGTCGGAAAGTCTCACGACCGACCTGCTTGACTGCGACACCGTCCGCGAAAATGCCCACGTCCTTGAGCTTGATTCTTCGGTCCGCCTGCATTGACCGATACATCGCGTCCGAATCCTCAGGCTCGACCCCGATCACTTTGACTTTTGCATCGACGTTCTTGATGTAGGTCGCCACACCTGCGATCAGTCCGCCACCGCCGACGGGTACGAATACCGCATCCAATCCATCAGGAACTGACTGTATGATCTCCCGTCCAATCGTTCCGTTGCCCGCAATGATTTCCGGATCGTCATACGGTGGAATGAAACGGAAGCCATGACGCTTGCAGAACTCGGCGGCCGCCACGCCCGCCTCGTCGTAACTGTCTCCTACCAGCATGACTTCGGCACCGAGCGCCCTGACTGACTTGACCTTGATCTGCGGACTCGTGACCGGCATGAAGATCGTCACCGGACAGTTCAGTTTCCGCCCCGCGAGCGCAACGCCCTGGGCGTGATTACCTGCCGAGGCCGCAACGACTCCCTTTTTGAGGTCCGCCTGCGACAGTCTCGTCATCTTGTTGTAGGCGCCTCGAAGCTTGAAGGAGAAGATGGGTTGTTCGTCTTCGCGCTTGAGCCAGATGTCGTGATCGAGCCGACGCGAGAGATTCGATGCATAGTCCAGGGCGGTCTCCTCGGCAATCTCATAAACCCTGGCCAGCAAGATCCGCTGAAGATAGTCCTTTACCATGGCAATCCAGGAAAAACAGTCGAATAAATCTGAAAACACATACCAGCTGATCATGTTGAGCGAGGGAATCGAAAATCGATTCGGGCGATGTTCAAAAAATTATAGCAATCAGATTTTTTGCCACGCGCACATTTGTACGACCTGATGGACTTGACAGGCGAGGAGATCGGGTGGGCAACTCGCTGGATTCGGTCTGCAACTCACCCGACAGACTGTGTCAGGAAACCCGCGACCTCAGCTCGAAACTTCCGACAGGAGCTGCAGCAGCTCTTCGGTGTCGAGAAACCCGTACGAAAGAAGCCCGTCGAGGTAGTTTCCCTGCTCGTCAAAAAACACCAGGGCCGGCGGGCCGAAAACTCCGAGTCGCTTTCTTGTACTGCGCCCGAATTCATCATCAGGATCCGTCACGTCGAGCTTGAGTGCAAGAAAATCCTCCTGCAGGCGAGCGACAACTGTCGGATCCCTGAATGTGCTGCGATCCATTCTCTTGCAATCCAGACACCAGTCGGCAAAAAAGTCCAGCATGACAGGACGGCCGATCGCTTTCGCATCGTTCAGCAACTGATCAAACTCATCCGCGCCCGTGACGTAGGTGAAAAGCTTCGACCCGGCATTGCCTGCGTCGTTCACGTCGGTCAGGCCACCGCCGGCGATGATCCTGCTCAATTGAGGCAACGGGTCGGTGATGTCACGGTTGCCTGCGGATGCTCCGACGAGAACAACGCCGCCCCAGACCATCACCGCAATTCCAGCTCCCTTGAGCAATCGGTCTGAAGAGCTTGGTGTTGATGCACTCATTTGACCCGCGCCGAGATATACCGCCGTCAGGACGAGCAGCAGTCCCCAAAGCAGCAGTACAGGAACATCAGGAATCTCGCCCAGAAGGTGAATCACTGCCGCGACCTGCAAAATTCCCAGCAACCGTCTGGCCGGGAGCTTCCGGTCGCTGTCGCGGCGCTCAATCAGTGTCAGGATCTGCTTCATGCGTTGGGGTGCTGTGATCAACAGGACGCTCCACATCAGCGCAAAAACCACAACGGCCGCAAAAAATAGCGAGGAGTCCGCCATGACAGACACCGGTAAGAATAGTGGCGCAACAATTGCGACCAGGACAAGCACCGGCAAGAAGCCGAATCCACACAGCAACAAAAAGCGATAGGCAACCGGGGGCGAGGGGCCAGGTCGATCATCCGCCAGCAATGCGTTTGGAATTCGTATCTGATAAAGTCCGAACAGCGAAAGAGCCGATAGGATAAGAATCGCTCCCAAGACGATCGGCATCCACGTCTCATTTGCCAGCAACCGACCGATATCAACTCCACCCAAATTTCCAGAAATAAGCGCCGCTGCCAGCACCGCGCCGGTAAGGCAGGCTAAAAACGGCATGAACCTGCCCGATGGTCTGTCAGTTTGGCGCTTGTCCCGCAATGCGGTCATTCTCGCTGCTGCATCCAGCATGTCAGTGACAAAAGGCGCAAGCGACAGCAAAATCCCGACACCGATCCCGATCATCAGAATAGTCTGCCAGGGTGTGGCAATGCCATCGAAGAGCAAGGGGCCTTGGGATTCGAGCTGGGCGTACACGTCTGTCGAAGCCGCGAGCGATGCAATCGATATGATCGATAGACCAAGTCCTGACTTAAACCCCCTTTCTTTCATCGCGACAACAGCCCTGTCCGTTTCAGCACCCAATCAGACCTCTATGATCAGATCCGAACGGAAGTCCGCATTCAGCGCAAAGGGTGAGTAGCCCCGCGGATTGCAGACTACCCTGGTACCGTCCACATCGTAGTCGAAGGAGTCGTGCATATGCCCATGCAGCCACAGCTGTACCCGATCGCCACCCATCAGGGGTTCCAGATCACTCAAGAATGCGGGATTCAGGGGGTCACTCTCAAACCTCGGATGCCTGGATTTCGATGACGGGGCATGATGCGTGATAACGACGGTCGCTCCGGGGGAATGCTCAGCGAGCCGGTCAGACAGCCAAGCTCGGCTTGTTTCATGCAGCACCACTGAGTCATTGGGGTCGAATCTCTCGCCATCCATGCTGATCCGGGAAAAATCCGACATCCTGGATCTGGCTGCCAAAATAGCCTGGACTTCACCGGCCGCGCCATTGATCTTGAAGTCAGTCCACAATGTGCAACCGAGAAATCGCACGCCGTTGATGGTCATCTCGTCGTTATCCAGGACGTGAACATGTTCGGCTGCGCTCTCCTTGAGCTGATCCACCAACCGAATGTCATGACCGTAGAATTCGTGATTGCCCGGAATATAGATGACGGGTTTGTCGGTGATGCACCTTGATGCCCACTCCAGTCCACCGAATCCAACACCGATATCGCCCGCAAGAATGACCGCGTCCGCGTCTGTTTCCGGGACGTTGAAGTCTTCGAATTCGACATGCAGATCATTCAGGATATGCAATTTCATTTTTCGGTTCCGATTCGGATCAATCACGGCTGCAAATGCGTCTCGCAGATTATAATGCCCGTCGCCTGGTCGTCATCGACATCTTCCGACACCGAAAGGATGTTCAGATCGCAGTGAATTCATTGCCGGTCGAGAGAATCACAACACAAACATGGCCCGCCTCGTACCGAAGTTAAACCTGTCAGAGATCCGAAATGGATCTGAACGGAAAGTCGCGACCGTTCTGGTTGAGCAGCTTCCGGAAAACAATGTCGTAATCCATAGCTTCAATTGGGTGCGACGCGAGTCCTGCACAATTGTTGAGGGAGAGTGCGACTTCGTGGTGATTGACCCGGACCGAGGAGTTCTGTTTGTCGAGGTGAAAGGCGGGATCGTCAAATATCTGCCGGATGAGGGCGTGTGGGTTCGCGTTCGATCCGGCGACGGTGATTCCATGCCGATCAAGGACCCCTTCGCACAGGTCTCCCGCAATATGCACGCGATCGTCGAATTCGCCGCTTCAAACCTGAAGCTTGAAAGGTTTCCCCATACCTATGGTTGCGCCGTCATGTTTCCGGACGGCATCTTTCATGGACCGCTTCCAGCGGGTGTGCAGCGAGAACAGATATTCGACGCGAACACGCTCAAACAGATGTCAAAGGGTATAAGGCGGGTAATCCGGCTTTTCTCACGCAAATCAGCTGTCAGCATGAGCGCAACACAGCTCAGGCAGCTTCAACATGCCCTGTTGCCAAAATTCGAGATTGTGCCGGTCCTTTATCGGACGATTGAAGATCAGGAATTGATGTTGCATCGCACTACCGAAGATCAGAAGAATCTGCTCAGCTCGCTCAGCGAGCACAGCATCGCGGCCATCAGGGGCGGTGCAGGCACCGGAAAGACCCTGCTCGCCATCGCCAAGGCGCAACAATTGGCAGCCAACGGGATTCGAACCCTTTTGGTCTGCTACAACCGCGCACTGAAGGACTGGTTGCTGGAAACTGTATCAGATGAGTTCGCAGACCTGCTCTCGATCAGTACCTTTCACAGTCTCGCCGACGACTTTTGCAGATTGGCAGGAATTGAATTCATCGACTCCGACAGTGCATCAGACCAGAGCTTCTGGAATGATGTGGCGCCGAGTCGACTCGCTGAAGCCTGTGATCGTCTGCCGGACGAACATAAATTCGATGCGGTTATCGTCGATGAGGGACAGGACTTCCAGCTTCTGTGGTGGACCAGTATCGAGTATGTATTTCGAGACCCCGATCACAAGTCATGCTATTACATATTCTATGACCCGTGGCAAAAGTTCGGCAAGTCCAACACGGTCGATCTGCCGGACGGATTCGGAAACCCTTTTGTACTGAACACGAACTGCCGCAATACAACACAAATCGCAGAGCACTGCGCCGCCATCATCAACGAGCCGGTTACGACCAAGGCGGACATGCCGTCTGGCGTGTCGCCGCAAATCCATCATGAGAGCGGCTGGCAATCAGCATTCAAGAAAGCTCAGCGGATTGTCGGTGAACTTTGTCGAGCTGACGGGCATGGGCTTAAATTTTCCCAGGTAGTCATCCTGACACCAGGATATGCCAAAAAGCATTGGCCGGACAAGGCGAGAGTCACTCAGATAGCTGACGCCATCAATCAATGGCGAAACGACGAAAGCATACTGATCGCATCCCTGCACCAGTTCAAGGGACTTGAAGCGGATGCGGTTGTGCTGCTGACAGCATCGTTATCGAAAATCAGTGATGATCACAATACTGATGACTACGTCGGCTGCTCCAGGGCAAAGCATATACTGCACGTGGTGCACGTGAACGAAGACCAATGAGCTGGCTGTGGCGGACGATGCCCAGACTGCCGAAATGCAATATCAGGGTGTGCTGTACAATGCCAATTCAATCGCAACGCACAGGCAGGCTTCGAATTGAATACGCAAGGGATGAAGCACGCGGCAGCACAAGCTGCGCTCGATCAGGTCGAACTCGGTGATATCGTAGGTGTCGGTACCGGCTCAACCGCGAATATTTTCATTGAGCTGCTTGCGGGTATCAGAGGGAAAATTGATGGTACTGTCGCGAGTTCAATCGAAACCGAACGGCGGTTGAGGGAGTTGGGCATACCGGTGCTCGACCTGAATCGTACCGGGCGGTTGCCGATTTACGTCGATGGCGCTGATGAAGCCACTGCAAATCGCCACCTGATCAAGGGGGGTGGCGGCGCACTGACACGAGAGAAAATTGTCGCTGCCGCCAGCGAAAAATTTGTGTGCATCGTCGACGAAACAAAGGTAGTCGATGTATTGGGAACGTTCCCGCTTCCGGTAGAAGTCATTCCATTGGCTCGCAGCCAGATTGCCAGGCAAATCATCGCCATGGGCGGATTGCCTGAAATTCGCGCCGGATTCACAACCGACAACGGCAATGAGATTTTGGATGTACGCAACCTTGACCTGCTGAACCCGCCCGAGATTGAAGCCAAGCTCAATAATATTGCCGGCGTGGTCACCAACGGTATCTTTGCACGGCGGCCTGCTGACATTGTCATTGTCGGACGTGGAGATCGTATTGAGCAATTGTGAGGCAACTGAAAGCGGATGGCGTCCACTCACCGCACTCGGCGTTCAAAAACGAGATCATAGATCCGGTCACCGCGGGCCAGCGCTTTGAGCTCGTAGCGGGTTTGCGGACGCAGTCTCTCACCGGTGTAAAAACGGTCTGACCCGGCAACATTATCAATTCTGTCATTGGACTCAAGATGTCTGAGGGCAGCCTGCGCATAGTCGGGCCAGTCGGTGGAAAAATAAATCCGTCCCGCAGCCTGCAGGCAGTCAGCACACAGATCGACGAACTCCGGGTTCATCAGCCGTCGCTTGTGATGTCGTTTCTTCGGCCACGGATCGGGAAAGAGAACGTAAATTGCGGCGAGGCTTGCCCGAGGCCGGCAATCGCGCAGGACGTCCCGAGCATCCCGGGCACAGATCCGGACATTATCCAGTCCGCGGCGATCCAATGACATCAGGCACTTGCCTATTCCAGGGCGATAGACTTCAATCCCGACATACCCCGTAGTCGGATTGTCGGCGGCGAGTTCCACCAGGGCATCGCCGTCACCAAATCCAATCTCGACGGCGTAGCGATCAGCACCGGGGAGCAGCTCGGACAGTTTGATCTCTGACTCACCGCGGTGTACGACATAGCGATGCGAGAGCTCTGCGAGAGCACGTTGCTGCGCCTGCGTGATCCGACTTTCCCTGCGGGCGTAAGTCCTGTTTCTGAAATTGGGTTTTGGCTGCATTTTCTAGCGGCGATAGGGACTAACTGGAAGAATCAATTGTCGAAAATGTTAAGTTAGTACTGTACTATTAATACATAGTTTACCCGCCGGCAGCGTGCTGTCGGCTCAGGGACTGCTTCTGAGCAGTCCCTGCTTTTTTGAGGATGAACATGCAAACAAGAATTTTTGGCGCTGGAATCAATTTGTATTATCGACTCAAAGAGATTTAACGGAACAAGGGTATACAGACAAAGTGGCTTGATCCCGTCGAACTCACAACGATCGTACTGCCAAAACACTGCAATATAGAAAAACTTCGATACTTCACTGCACGTGTTTCCGGGATCCCTGGATCTGAACGGATCGGACTGGCTGGAACGAGAGCCATCAAACCTCGACTGAGGCAAGTTTGTATAATCCGATGGTGATCAAGTCGACTCCCAATGAATATGAAAATCCGCTCCGCAATCAAGTCCGGCGTGATTGGCCTTTTCGTTTTTTTCATGATCTCGTCAGTCAGCCAGCCGACGAGCGCCCATGAAGTGGCTTGTCCGCCAGGCATGTCTCCCTGGGTGACTTTCAACCTGTACTTCGGCCGCGGAACCCCAGACAATCCGGAGGCTGTCAGCGAGGAGGACTGGAATCAGTTTCTCAGGGACGTCATTACGCCTCGATTTCCAGGCGGCCTGACCGTAATCGATGTGTACGGTCAGCACTACGACCATGCAGTCAATCGGGTAATCTCTGAGAAAACCAAATTGCTGAATGTTCTTGCACCGTACGAAGTGATTGAGACTGTTGCGAACGCGGTCTCGGCCATTGAACAAGAGTATGTTGAAAGATTCCCCGAACGGGGCGGTGTTTTCATGACGTCAATCCCAGTCTCTTGCGTTGGGCTGTAGCGCTACCGTCGTATCGTCCGGCTTTACCTGTCAACTGAATCACTGACCCGGCAATCCGCCGGCAATCCGTTAGTCGCAGTCGATGTGCTCCATCCCGAAATACAATTGCATCCGCACGATGTCATTGACAGCCATGCGCAGTGAAGCAACTTTTTCTCCACCCTCCCGGGATCGGTAGAATCGGGTTGATTCCGCCATGACACCTGGTTCTTGGAGCAGACGCCGCGGAAGGAAATGACAAGTGCTTGAGGTTCGAGATCTGAAAGGAACGCGAAGCGACCTTGAACTGTTTCGCGATCTGAGTTTTCAGGCACTGCCGGGAGAAGTCGTCTATGTACGCGGATCAAACGGTGCCGGTAAAACCACCTTGTTGCGAATGTTGTGCGGACTGATTCGTCCGGATGAAGGTACGGTTTTCTGGGGTGGCGTCTCGCTTACAGACTGTGAAGCAGAATTCCATCGGGCACTGGCTTACGTCGGACATGACAACGGTATCAAGGGCGACCTGACACCTGTCGAAAACCTGAAGTTCTTTCATCAGGTCAACTCAACGGACCCGCGCGTGAGCCTGACACAGGCACTGGACCGGCTTGGCATCGCGTCTCTCGCTCACATTCCATGCCGATATCTCTCAGCCGGACAGAAGCGCCGCGTCGCATTGGCACGACTTGTGATTTCGAATGCCCGGCTCTGGCTGCTGGATGAGCCGTTTACAGGGCTGGACGAAACCGCCCGGCAAATGGTGTCTGGTCTGGTCGCTGAGCATCTCACATCCGAAGGTCTGTGTATCGCAACATCACACCAACCCGTCGACTTCGATCGATTCAGGACGAATGAGATTCATCTGGGAACCCTGTCATGAACAGTCCATTCCTGTCGCTGTTGCGACGCGACCTGCTGCTGGCATTCCGAAATCCGGGTGATCTGGCGACCCCGGTTATTTTCTTCGTCGTGGCGGTTACGATATTCTCGTTTGCGGCCGGCGGGGACCTGGAGAAACTCTCAACAATCGGTCCCGGTGTGGTCTGGGCAGCCGCATTGCTATCGGCCATGCTGTCGCTCGATGGGATATTCCGTGACGACTATGAGGATGGAACCCTCGAGCAGCTGTTGCTGGCGCCATCCGCATTATCCGCACTTGTACTCGCCAAGACACTCGCTCACTGGCTGTCCACCGGACTTCCGCTGATTGCGGTCAGTCCGGTACTGGGTATACTAATGAATCTTGATTCCTACTCCAATTCCATACTTGCGGTGACGGTCGCCTTGAGCACACCCGTATTCAGTCTTGTTGGCGCATTCGGCGCGGCACTGGTCGTCAGCCAGAGAAAATCGGGCGTTTTGCTATCTCTGCTGACACTGCCGCTTTGTATACCGGTCCTCATCTTTTCGGTTCTGGCTGTCGCGGCAGCCGCGTCGCAGCAACCGGTCGGCGGGCACCTGTCACTGCTGGGCGCTTTCCTGGTGTTCAGTCTCACGGTCGCGCCATTCGCTACCGCCGGCTCCCTGCGACTGATGGCAGGGGATTGACCCATGTTCCTGTGGTTTCACCGCCTCGGTTCGGCGAAATACTTTTTCAGTCTCGCCGGTGTGCTGACGCCATGGCTGGGCATCCTGGCGGCGATTTGCATCATCAGCGCCCTGTACCTGGGACTGTTTGTCGCGCCGCCGGACTATCAGCAAGGCGATGGGTATCGGATCATGTTCGTGCACGTGCCATCGGCCTGGATGTCGATGTTCATCTATGTATTCATGGCGTTCAATGCCGCAATCGGACTGATCTGGCGAATCAAGATCGCACATCTGCTGAGTACCGCAGCAGCCGTTGCCGGAGCCTCTTTCACCTTCATCACACTGGCAACCGGATCGATCTGGGGCAAGCCGATGTGGGGTGCCTGGTGGGCATGGGACGCTCGCCTGACATCCGAACTCATCCTGTTATTCCTGTATCTTGGATTCATCGCACTGCAGTCGGCGATTCAGGACCGGACCAAGGCACAGCAGGCAGGGGCAATCCTGCTGCTCGCTGGCGTGGTGAACATTCCAATCATCCACTACTCGGTATTGTGGTGGCATACGCTGCATCAGACCGCATCGATCACCAAGTTCGGCGCGCCGTCAATTCATTCAAGCATGCTGGCACCGTTGCTGCTGATGTGGGTGGGATTCACCTTTTTCTTCTTCTACCTGCTGTTGCTTCAGGCCAAGGCGTTAATTCTGGAATATGAGCGTTCGAGCCGCTGGGTACAGGAAGTCGGTTCAGTCAGATGAGTTTTGCCGAATTCGTTGCGATGGGCGGACATGGCAAGTTCGTGTGGAGTGCATACGGCATTACCTTCGCAGTGCTCGCGATCAATCTCCTGTTCACAATGAGACGCTTGCGAAAGTCACAAAGGAACATTGACAATCAGCGATCTTCCGACCGGCCTGACAATGCCGACCATTGAACGAAAGCGGCTTTGGGCCTGATCGATTGCCGCGGCAATGAAGCGAAACAAGCTTGTGCCATGTATCTTGTACGGATACGAAGCCTGCCGCATAGGCAACGGTTCTGACTATGGAGCGATAGCGCTTGATATATGAGTTTTGCTCATGATTCGCAAACCTTGCTCTCGCAATCCGAGAGGTGTCCACACAACAATTGCTGCCATGAGGAAAAAAATTTGACAAATTATTCGGTCATATATAAATTAAGCACTGGTAAGAGGCATTTTCGTTAACTGAAAACCGTTGGTATGACTCGCGATCGCAAGGGGG
>JAPPIB010000023.1 GCA_028820695.1 Acidiferrobacterales bacterium
CCTGCCTTAGCCTATGCCTCATTTTAAAGAAATTGAAATATTTAGACGCACACCCGGAGGTGAAATTCGCGTCGGTCGATTCGCGTCGGTGTGGTACAATTTTCATGAATCTTGCCCTGTCTGTGTTTTGGTTTTGTTTCACCCATTGGGTGAAACGGTTTAAGTATGTAACCTATTATACCGGCAGGGCTTTTCTTGTTTTTGACTTGTCTAAAGAGATTTCAGGGTAAAATGTCATAAAATTTTTTCTAAGCTTTGCCGATACTTCCCGAAGGCAAGCGTAAGAATTTCATCAATCGGGAATATAGGAGAAAATTGAAGTGTCTAACTTTAAGAGAATCATTCTGGGCAGTTTGGCAATCTCGATGGTTGTGTTCGGTGCGAATACAGTATCCGCTGAGTCCATGCCGGGAAAAGGTGTTACGGTTCGACCTATTGAAGGTGTGAATCTTGAAGAGAAATTTCAGCATCAGATCATTTATCGGGCGTTGGAACAGCTTGGTTATGAAGTTGCAGACCCACAGGAAGTCGAGTACCAGACTATCCATCTTGCGCTTGGCACAGGTGATGGCGACTTCACGGCAGTACATTGGGACCCGTTGCACCTGGTATTCTTCAATGAATCGGGTGGCGAAGAGACAATGACGAAAGTCGGCGAGTTCATCGCAGGTGCGCTCCAAGGTTACCTCGTTGACAAGGCATCTTACGAAGCCGGCGTCACCAATCTGGGTGACCTGAAAGATCCGGAAGTCGCAAAGAGATTCGACGCCGATGGAAACGGAACGGCTGACCTCGCAGGGTGTGTTCCCGGCTGGGGTTGCGAGCGAGTCATTGAGCACCATCTCACTGAATACGGTCTTCGGGACACGGTCACACATAACCAGGGCGCATACAGCGCAATCATCGCCGAAACGATTGCCTTGGAAGAGGCGGGCGACCCGATCATCTATTACACATGGACACCGTTCTGGGTATCCGGAGTGCTCGTGCCAGGTGATAATGTTGAATGGATTGAGGTTCCATACTCATCCTTGCCGGACGGCCGCGAAGCCAACACTGAGTTCATGGGCATGGAACTGGGCTTTGAGGTCAACAGTCTTCGTGTGGTCGCAAACAACGATTTTCTGAACGCCAATCCGGCTGCAGCGAAGTTGTTTGAACTTGCGAAACTGGACATCAATGAAGTGTCTGCACAAAACAAGAAGATGCGCGATGGCGAAGACTCTGTAGCAGACATCGCTCGACATGTTGACGAATGGATCAGTGCCAATCAGGCAACATTCGACAGTTGGGTAGCTGAGGCCAGAGCCGCAGGAGGCTGAACTGTTGCATTTGCGGGGAGAGCGGGCACTCGCTCTCCCTGTAATTTTTGGGTTTTGCCGCTCCCAACTTGTCAATCACTGCAGCGAACCGTCTCGAACAGGGTTCGCCAACCAAGCGGATAAAGATCAAATTCGCATAAGTGACACGGCGGATGAACCAGCACCAGACTAACGACGGACTGCTGAATCAACGAGTCGGACGTTCCCGAAGAAAGAAAATCCGTAAAGATGTGCGCGAGGCGATGCTTCCGGCACTTGAATATGGAATTCCTCGAATTGAGCCCCTGTCCGCCGAGCAGATTGCCCGAATCCATGGCGCTTCGATGGATATCCTCGAGAATGTGGGTGTCGTATTTCGTGATCCTGTGGCAGTAGCCGACTGGAAACGCGCAGGTGCCGATATTCGGGACGGTGATCGGGTTCATCTCGATCGGGACATGGTAACCGAGTTGATCAGTACAATCCCGTCTGAAATCACCTACCACGCACGCGACCCTGAGAAAAGCATCAGGATTGGTGACAAAAGCGCAATGCTGATTCCCATGGCAGGTGCGCCTTATCTCAGGGATCTCGACGACAGACGACGTGCGCCAACGCTTGACGATCTGGCCATGTTCCACAAACTGTCTCACATGGCCCCTTCACTGCATTCAACATGCCACCATATTGTGGAGCCGATGGATCATGTTGTTGCACATCGCCACTTGAGAATCACCTATTCATCCATGAAGTACTCCGACAAGACATTCATGGGAATGACGACATCGGAACGAAATGCCGAGGACGTTCTGGACATGTGTGAGATCTTGTTTGGAAAGGACTTCCTGGAAACACGCCCTGTCATAACCGGCAACTGCAACGGCAATTCACCTCTGCTTTGGGATCAGACCATGCTCGGTGCGATGCGAGCATTCAATCGACGAAACCAACCCATCTTGTGTTCACCGTTTGTATTGGGCGGTGCCAATACGCCTGCATCGACTGCGGCAGCGGTGGCACAGCTGAATGCTGAGGCTTTATCAGCCCTCGCTTATACGCAGGTCGTGAGAAAAGGCTGTCCGGCGATTTACGGACACTACCTTTCGACTGTATCGATGCAATCCGGCGCACCGATGGCGGGCACCCCGGAAATCAGCCTGATGAATTTCATGATCGGTCAGCTTGCCAGGCATTACAACATACCGTGGCGCACCTCAAATACATTGGGCGGTGCCAAGACATTTGATGCGCAGGCTGGTTACGAAAGCGCTTCGACCATGATGGCAGCGTTGCTTTCCGGCGCACACTATGTATGGCATTCAGCGGGCTGGAATGAGGCTGGCATGCACTGTTCTGTGGCGAAATTCATGGTTGATGTCGAGCAATGCGCCATGGGGTACCGCATGGCACAAGGGATTGATTGGAGCGACTTCGATGAAGCGGTGGATGCCGTCTCTGATGTCGGACCCGGAGGTCACTACCTTGGACACCCTCACACGCTCCGGCGCTTTCAGGATGCGTTTTTCATGCCGAAGCTGTTTGACAATTCAACATTCGAGCAATGGTATGCAAATGGTGAGGTTGAGGTCACTGAACGAGCCTTGAAAGCGGCCCGTGAATTGCTCAACGCGTACGAGGAACCAAAACTCGAGGATTCTGTCGATGAAGCCCTGCTGGATTTCATCGCCCGAAGGGAACGTGAAATTCCGGCAGTTGATGAGTTGAATCAACGATACTGACAGCGACGGATGATGAACCGCGCGCCGAGTCCCGCACATTGTGATGACCCAATATCCTTCGAAGAGTTGCATGACCAGCTTCCAGTGCAGGATTCATTCATTTTGAGGCCACGCGCATTGACTGGTTCAACTCGACTTTTCGGTAGACGGTATGACCTGTTTCAGTGCTAATTCCATTGGTAATTCACATAGTATTATGCGGTTTGGCATTTCGCCGGGCATATAATTTTCGTGACGTACAATGAACTTGAATTATGCGGAAAAACTTGACTTGAATTCATCTGATTCAGAGTAAAATACGCCGAATTCTTGTCATGAACTGAAATTACAATCTCAATTACTTCGCTTGGATTGATTTGTCCACGATGCCCATCTTTAATTGGTCCGTAAATTATGGAAAACATAGACGATATTGATCTTTCATCATTGTCTGACGACGAACTGGTTGAGCAGATGCACGACGATCTGTATGACGGCTTGAAAGAGGAAATCGAAGAGGGAACCCATATCCTCCTGAGCCGGGGATGGGAGCCTTATGCGGTCCTTCAGGATGCCTTGGTTGAGGGAATGCGGATTGTTGGTATTGATTTCCGTGACGGAATACTTTTTGTACCAGAGGTTCTCATGTCAGCAAACGCCATGAAAGGAGGGATGGCAATTCTACGCCCACTTCTTGCAGAAACTGGCGCGCCCACTATTGGCAAGATGGTCATCGGCACCGTCAAGGGCGATATCCATGACATCGGCAAGAACCTGGTCGCGATGATGCTTGAAGGTGCTGGATTTGAAGTGATCAATCTGGGAATAAACAACCCCGTCGAAAACTATCTTTCCGCACTTGAGGAGCACGAACCCGAACTATTGGGAATGTCCGCATTGCTGACGACGACGATGCCCTATATGAAAGTTGTCATCGACACTTTGGTCGAACAGGGTAACCGGGATGATTACATCGTTGTTGTTGGTGGAGCCCCACTGAACGAAGAGTTCGGAAATGCAATCGGAGCAGATGCCTACTGTCGTGATGCGGCTGTCGCTGTAGAATCCTGTAAGGAATTGGTAGCTCAGTTTCGGGCGGCAAGCTGATCAAGACCTTTCTCTTCAGTTTTACTCTCTCCCGACCCTATCCCCCGGCTATGACTGAAACCGTTTTATCATCACCGACAAAAACGGTTGTGATCGGTTACGAAAAACCGTTTTGCGTAATTGGCGAGCGAATCAATCCAACGGGAAGAAAGCTTTTGGCGGCTGAAATGGCTCTCGGCGATTACAGTCGGGTTGAAGCGGATGCTCTAGCCCAGATTCAGGCCGGAGCACATATGCTGGATGTCAATGCCGGCATTCCTCTGGCGGATGAACCCAAGATACTGGCCGAAGTGGTTCAACTTGTTCAGTCGCTGACTGATATTCCTCTGGTATTGGATTCTTCCATTGTCGCTGCATTGGAATCCGCATTGGCCGTATACAAAGGACGCCCGTTGGTGAATTCTGTGACCGGAGAGGAAGAGCGGCTGGAAACGGTGTTGCCCCTGGTCAAGAAATATGACGCTGCAGTTGTCGCGATTTCAAACGACGAAACCGGAATATCGGAAGACCCTGATGTACGGTATGAAGTGGCAAAGAAAATTGTCGAAAGGGCAGAGGACTATGGAATTGCTCGCTGTGATGTGGTTGTCGATCCGCTTGTCATGCCGATCGGTGCGATCGGCCAGGCCGGTCGTCAGGTGTTCAATATCGTTCACAGACTACGCACTGAACTGAAGGTGAACACGACCTGTGGCGCTTCCAATATCAGTTTCGGATTGCCGAATCGTCAAGGTTTGAACGCAGCGTTCCTGACAATGGCCATAGGTGCTGGAATGACCTCGGCAATCACCAGCCCGTTACATCCCGAAATCATGAATGCCATCATGGCTGCCAATGTCATGACGGGCACCGATCGGGAATGTCGGACGTGGATTGCAAAATTCCGCGAACCGATTGGTGATCTTGACAGCGTAGAGAGAGCCAGTCGCCGTAATCGAGCCCGAAGACGAAGGGCGGTGCACTAGTTGTCGAGACTCGCTGTCCTCGGCTGTCGGCAAACACCTCCGACCGTTAAGTTTCTGAAATTGAGTCCTGATTTCAAGGTTGACCCAGGATGACGCAGAATACTGATTCCATGGTGGTATTCACCCCTTCCGGGCGGCGGGGTCGGTTCCCAAAAGGTACAACAATCCTTCAGGCCGCACGTTCACTGGGTGTGGATTTGGATTCGGTCTGTGGCGGTCGCGCAATGTGCGGACGCTGTCAGATCGAATTGAGCACTGGCGCTTTCGCCAAGCATGGCGTTGAGTCTCGAACCGAGCACCTGAGTTCGCTGAGTGCGGTTGAGACGGAGTACGCCAAGTCTCACGAGCTGCGGAACGGACGCAGATTGGGGTGTTCAGTCCAGATTTTAGGGGATGTGGTGATTGATGTCCCTCCGGAGAGTCAGGTTCATCGTCAGGTTGTGAGAAAACGCGCTGAAGTGCATGCAATCAACCTGAATCCTGTCGTTCGAATGTACTATGTCGAGGTGCAGGAACCGAACATGCACGATCCGTCGGGCGACCTGCAGCGCTTGAAAGACGCACTGGAGTTTGATTGGAGGCTGGAAAATCTTTCTTGCGACTTAAAGCAAATTCAACAGTTGCAAAGCGCCTTGCGGGAGGGCGAGTGGAAGGTTACCGCCGCGGTGCATGACGGTTCACAGATCGTTGCCGTTTGGCCCGGCTTCAGGGATCAGGCTTACGGATTGGCGATTGATGTAGGTTCCACTACGATTGCCGCACATCTTTGCGAGTTGTCAAGCGGTCAGGTTGTCGAATCGGCTGGCGTGATGAATCCGCAGATCCGATTTGGTGAGGATCTGATGAGCAGGGTTTCCTATCTGATGATGAATCCCGGACACGAAAAGGAAATGACTGATGAAGTGCGCCGGGCAATTCAGAAACTATCTGAAAATGTAGCGCAAGCCCATGGCATTGAGGTCGAGGATATTCTCGATCTCGTATTTGTCGGCAATCCGGTGATGCAGCATTTGCTGTTGGGGATCAGTCCGATCGAGCTTGGCGGCGCACCGTTCGCCCTGGCGACCGACGAGTCCGTCAGCATCTGGGCGAACGAACTGGATCTTTCCCTTCATCCGAATGCGCGCGCTTTCATTCTGCCATGTATCGCAGGCCATGTCGGAGCTGATGCGGCCGGAATGGTGCTGTCCGAACAGCCATACCTCAGTCAGGATAACATGCTTCTTGTCGATGTCGGCACCAACGCAGAGATTGTCTTGGGAAATTGCAACCGACTGGTTGCGGCATCCAGTCCCACCGGACCGGCTTTCGAAGGGGCTCAGATCAGCAGTGGTCAGCGTGCGGCACCGGGTGCCATCGAACGATTGCGAATTGACAAGGAAACCTTGGTTCCAAAGTTCAAGGTTATCGGATGTGATCTGTGGTCAACACAGGAGGGATTCGAGGACGGAATCAGGGATTTTGGAGTAACCGGAATTTGCGGTTCAGGAATCATTGAGGCCATCGCAGAAATGTACCTGGCTGGAGTGATCGATTCTGACGGAGTCATTCAGGGTGGCCTTTCGGCCCGAAGTGAGCGAATCATTGCCGATGGCCGTACCTTCTCCTATGTGATTCAGGATACCGCTCCGCGAGTTGTCATCACGCAGAATGATGTCCGTGCGATTCAACTGGCAAAGGCCGCTTTGTACGCCGGAATTCGTCTGCTGATGGACCGTCTGGCTTTGGAACAGGTCGACGTGATTCGACTGGCCGGCGCGTTCGGGAGTCATGTCGACGTCAAGTATGCAATGGTGCTGGGCATGATCCCGGACTGTGACCTGAGTCAGGTCACCTCGGCGGGAAATGCTGCCGGAACCGGAGCACGGATTGCCTTGCTGGACCGTAACTCCCGAAGCGAGATACGCCAGGTCGTCCGCAACATCGAAAAAGTCGAAACCGCGGTAGAACCTAGCTTTCAGACTTACTTCGTCGAGGCGATGGCCATTCCACATCGGTCAGCTTCGTTCCCGCAGCTCGGCAAGGTTGTGGATTTGCCGAAATCGGCAGGTTCATCGGATCACCAGTCGGGTCAGCGTCGAAGACGACGACGAGCCGCCAATCGGGAAGGCTGATGGCGGTTGACCTCAAGATCAGCGGTGGCCGGGTTATTGACGGTACCGGCGGCGAATCAAGAATTGCTGATGTAGTCGTCGACAAAGGCCGAATTACAGGTGTCGGTGAATTTCCAGATACTGCAGCGATCAGATTGCTGGATGCGCAAGGCAAATGTGTCGCACCTGGATTCATTGACGCCCACACTCACGATGATCGTGTGCTGTTGTCCTCACCGGACATGTCCTGCAAGATCAGTCAAGGGGTGACAACAGTCGTCACCGGAAACTGCGGCGTCAGTCTCGCTCCGCTTGCGAACGTCGACCCACCTCCTCCCCTGAATCTATTGGGTGACAGACAATGGTATCGGTTCGGCACCACCGCCGCCTACGTCAGTGAGTTGCGCAATGAGCCTGCGGCCGTCAATTCCATGATGCTTGTCGGGCATTCGACGTTGCGGGTTTCAACGATGGACCGTTTGGATCGCCCAGCGACCGCAAAGGAAATTGTTCAGATGGAAAGATTGGTTGATGCAGCCATGCAAGAAGGCGCGAGCGGGTTCAGTACCGGGCTTGAATATCCACCGTCGATCCAAGCCTCCGAAAAGGAAGTCATTGCACTGGCGAAAAGAGCTTCCATGGCTGGCGGAATCTACACTACACACATGCGCAACGAAAGTGATGATGTGCATCTTTCGATTGGAGAGACGGTTCGGGTTGCCCGGGAGGCGGACATCAGTACTGTGATTTCCCACCACAAGACCTGTGGCAAGAATAATTTCGGCAGGACCTGCGAAACACTGCCGCAGATTGAGGCAGCAAAGAAGTCCGTTCAACTCAACTTTGATGTCTACCCTTATGTCGCCAGTTCCACGTCTTTGCTTCCGCAGTACCTGAGCAAGGCAGATCGTGTGCTGATTACATGGTCTGATCCTCATCCTGAATGCAGCGGAATGGAACTGGAGAAAATCTGTGAGAATTGGAACGTCAGCACCGCTGAAGCTGTTGATTTGCTGTCTCCTGCAGGTGCCATCTATTTTCAGATGGATGAGGAGGATCTTCAGCGGGTATTGAAGTTTCCAGGGGCGATGATCGGCTCTGATGGATTGCCCAGTGATCGTTTTCCACATCCGCGTCTATGGGGAACTTTTCCTCGCGTATTGGGACACTACAGCAGGGACCTTGGGCTATTTTCACTGGAGGAGGCAGTTGCGCGCATGACCGGCAATACGTCGGACACCTTTGGAATCGCCGACCGAGGCTTTATCAGCAAAGGCATGTGTGCAGACATAGTCGTATTCGATCCTGAAACAGTCATCGACCGGGCCAGTTTCGAAGATCCGTTACAGCCGGCAGCGGGGATTGAATGGGTCTTCGTCAATGGTGAACTGGTCTACGAAGACTGCCAATGGACTGGAAGTCGTCCCGGCATGCTTTTGTCGCGCGCCGCTTGACCGATATCTTGATTCCTACGTTCTCACCGACGGGCACCCACCTGTCCTGAAACTGAAACAGTGATCTGGGACTCGATGAAGACCTTGTGCCCTCCAAGGCCGTTGATGATGTTGTCATTGCGTGAGACATCGATACTCGCTTTTTCCGGATTCATCGATACTGCACGAACTCGGGCAAGTGATTCGAGTTCCTCAATTGCCACATCAGCAGCTTTTTCGAGGTCGGAAAAATCCTGAACTCCGCTCGGAGTGTGTATGCGGTAGACTCCTTCTGCCGGTGACGTGATCAGTCCTGACACGCGCTGGGACACATCGCCGGCGGCAGCGCCTACGGCATTCCCGACATTCGAGTATTCAGGTATGTCACACGGGAGATTCAGCCGCGAGGCTACCTCAGGATAAAACGGCGATGCAGGTGCGCCCACCACCGCCAGTGTTCCGTTGAGGGTTAACTTCACGTCGACCAACTGTGAACCAGACTTGGATATCGCCTTGTTCAGAAGATAGTCACTGGTTTTCACCGGACTGGAGTGCGTCGACTCCGAGCGAACTGCTGCCATAACCAGTGATTCGCAGGACTTGTGAATCACCGCTTCGATCACTTCTTCGCAGAAGCGCTCCGGGCTGTCCCAATTCGCTTCCATGCCATTGGCAAAACCCCTGGTCCAGAGTTGGGCTGCGAGTGTCGCCGCCTCTACAGACCATCGATCCATCATGCCCAGTACATGCAGGGCGTCGGTCGGTGTGAACGCACACAATTGCACCAGGTCCAGGGTGCGAAGTCGGTTGAACGCACGCAGCATCCGTCCGTCCCGGAGAAGTTCTTCACAACTGACAGGTCCGTCTTCGAGCAAATCCCATAATTTCTTGTCAATTCTGCTGAGGTTCTGGACATCCACAGTTGATCTGCGGCGAGTAAGGAAACATCCCTGATATTCCTGTGGGTTACGCTTCAACTGTTCTTTCAGGGTTTCGACGACTGGATGGTGTTGGTGGCTGAGAGAACAGATGGGCATGGCGCGATTCGGGCCTATTTCGATCGGACTGGCAAACGAGACCTGACTGTCCCCACCCAAGCCCACCGTGTAGACATCAACGGCTTCAACGAATGTCTTGAACCCGCCGATGTGCGCACCTTTGTGATCAATTCTGGGTTCCCCGCCACTAAGGATTGCGATGTCTGTTGTCGTGCCTCCGATGTCCGAGACGATTGAGACATCGCAGTCCGACAGTCTGCTGGCACCTACAATGCTGGCCGCCGGGCCGGACAACACGGTTTCTACCGGCCGCACCTTGGCGACTTCTGCACTGATCATCGAGCCATCTCCCTTGACGACCATGAGGGGAGCGCTGACTTCATGAACTTCGAGCTCTGTGGAAACCGTCTGAACCAATTCAGCGATTGGAGCGATCAGCCGTGCATTCAGAACCGCGGTAGTCGCGCGGCGCGGGGCATCGAGATTCGCTGTCAACTCATGGCTGCAAGTGACCGGCCGGTCGGAAAGTTGCATGATAAGGTTCCTGACAGCGATCTCATGCGCATTGTTCCGGACAGAAAACATGCCTGCGACGGCGAATGCAGAAACACAGTTCGCATACTTGGCTACCGCAGCTTCAACCTGTTGCAGGTCGATCGGTTGCGACTCGTCGCCATGGGCGGTATGTCCGCCATTCAGAAAGACTGCCGGGTCTCCACGCAGGGCAGTATTCAGTTGTGCCCGATTCAGGGATTCCGGCTTATGCCCGATCAGCAGCAGACAGACAGACCCGCCGCGTCCCTCCACTATGGCATTCGTAGCCAGGGTAGTTGAAATTGCAGTGACCGTGATACACTCTGAGAGCGGTTGCTCAGCGCAATCAATTCGATTGATGGCATCGCGGATTCCGACCGATAGATCATAATGTGTGGTCAGTGTCTTGGCGGTTCGAACCACCCCTATATCGTTGTCATACAGGACCGCGTCGGTATAGGTTCCGCCTGTGTCGATTCCGAGGCGCATAGTCGGTCAGCCAGATAGATCAGGAGACGATCAGATTCTCTATGGGACCTGATGTCAGATCGGATACAGGGCGCGTGAGTCCAGGGAATCGCACAGGCATCAGGCAAAAACAGAATTCCGCCGACTGAAACCAATCGGGTCAGTCGCTTCCCTTGATTCGCACCACGATGCGCCCAACAATCGATCCGTCCATGAATTGATCAAACGAAGCGGGAAGGTTTTCGAAATCAACGACCTCTTTTACAATCAGATTCATGTCTGCGGGTTTTAGATCCGAACACATTCGCTCCCATGCCTTGTCTCGGACTTCCCGAGGCATCTCAAGCGAATTGATACCGAGCACAGACACCCCTCTGAGTATGAAAGGCATCACTGTCGTCTTGAAGCCGACTCCACCGGCAAGTCCAATTGATCCGATATTGCCCCAAGGCTTGACGGTTCTGGTCAGCCAACCTAGAATATCACCGCCTACATTGTCAACTGCGCCACCCCACTGGGCTCTCTCCAAAGGTCGGTCACCCATATCGAGACTATGTCGATCGATCAGTTCGCCGGCCCCAAGTGTCCGAAGATAATCTTCATGTTGTTTCTTCCCCGACAACGCGATGACATCGTAACCCAAACCCGAGAACATACTGATTGCGAAACTTCCCACCCCTCCGGTTGCACCGGTCACAACAATGGGGCCGCGTTCGGGAATCTGTCCGTTATCTTCCATTCTGATCACAGCGATTGCCGCGGTAAAACCGGCAGTGCCGAATGCCATCGCATCATATTCCGTTAACCCTGAAGGCATTGGCACAACACAATCACCTGGAACCCTGGCGTATTCGGAGTAACCCCCGTCGTGAATTTCAGACAATCCACAACCCACGACCAGTACAGAGTCGCCTTCCTTGTAGCGCGCATCATTCGAAGCGGCGACTTTGCCTGCCAGATCAATTCCGCCATTCAGTGGATACTGTCGCAGAATTCGTCCCTTTCCGGTGGCAGCAAGGGCATCTTTGAAATTGATCGTCGAATAGCTTGTCTTGATTACAACATCGCCATCAGTCAACTCGTCGACCGACATGTTCGTGAAATTCGCAGATATGGATTTATCTTCGCCTTGGCTGATACGGTAACTGCGGAACGATTCCATTTTGTTCTCCTTAGATTTTGGGGTTGGGTCGGAAACTCGATGCAAGGAAACAGGTCGAATCTGAATCGATGGTTCCAGAATTAATTCGAAATCTCAATAGCATGCGGTATTTTATAGTACGTTATCGACGTAACGCACACAACCAACACCGATCTGTCTGTCAGGTACCTGTTCAGCTTATGGGTTGCCGAATAACAATTTCGAGGGCACGAGCATGGCAGTTGCTCCGGGTTGCGCACTTCGGCTTGGGTGTGCGACAAGGTCCCATAGTCCGGGTCAGTGGAGGCGACATTCAACCAGTGAGATAGGCATCGCCATGTTTCCTATAATTTGGGATTTGATGAACTGATCTTGAACGAACTAGGAGCGTCCCGTGGCAGAGGAAACAATTTTCAGTAAGATTATCAGAAAGGAGATTCCGGCAGATATCGTCTATGAGGATGATCTGGTGCTGGCTTTTCGTGATATTGCACCGCAAGCGCCTGTACACTTTCTGATCATTCCCAAAAAAGTGATTCCAACCGTGAACGATATAGCCGAAGACGATGAGCCGATGCTCGGCAGGCTGTTTTCGGTTGCTGCAAGACTTGCAAACGAACACGATGTCGACGAAAGTGGCTATCGCCTTACCGTCAACTGTAACTCTGATGGACGCCAGGAAGTATTTCATCTGCACATGCACCTGATGGGTGGACGCCAGATGCAACGCATGGGGTAGGGTTGGCTGGTCTCCGACTCAATGAGGATCCTCGGTCGGAGACGTATAAATGGGAACTGAAAAAAACTCAATATCCAGGCATGTACTCGGATGACGAGTCATATTCGCTTAATTGATCATTCAGTTTGCGTTTCCGTGCCCTCCTCGTCGGGCTGTGCTTTACCGACCTGCTCAACTTTAACGACGCCGTCATTGTCGAAAAAGATTGTCACTCGCTCCTTGAATACCTCACTTCGCGGATTACCGACGATCAGCAGCACGTAATCCCATCGATCCGGATTGAACGTGTCGACCAATAGGGGCGTACCCAAAATACTCTGCACCTCCTCCTTGGTCATTCCGACTTGTACTTTTGTGATGTCTTCAGCCTCTGCAATCTGTCCCTGATGGATGTCCGGTCGATGGATCGCACAGCCAGCCAACACAATCACGCCTGCGAGCGCAATACACAACACATAATGTTTTTTATAAAATAACACGATTATCTTATTGAAATAGCTAATCTATATTTCTTTGCATCGCGATCTCGTCACAATCGGTGAACTTGTGACATTTGATGCAGACACCCCAAACCTTTTCCGGAAAGATCGACTTGGGCACAATATGAAAACCCAGACTTTGAAAGAATTCAGGCACGTAAGTCAGCGCCATGACGCGAGAAAGTCCCAACATCCTTGCTTTTTCGATCAATGCCTCTACGAGTATTCCACCCAAACCCCGATGGGTCGATGCGTTGTCAACGGCCAGGCTGCGGATTTCACAGAGGGATTGGGAGAAGATTTCCAGCGCCGCGCAACCCTGAACAACTTCGTTGACTTCCACTACGCTGAACTTCATCAGGTTGTCATAGATTTCGTCCCTGGAACGCGGCAAAAGCACACCGGAAGCCATATGAACTTCTATTAGCTCATAGATCCGATCGACATCCGAAGCGAGAGCCTCCCGGACGATTGGCTTGTGTAATAACTCAGCGGCATACATCAATTTTCCCCTGTTCGAGCATTTCCTTGGCATGCTCGATCGCACGACCGGTAATTTTAGCACCACCGAGCATACGCGCTATTTCATTTACACGCTGTTCCCGGTCGAGCAGATGAACTTCGACCGTAGAGGTATCCTGAGTTGTTTTCGATACATTGATCTGCTGATGTCCCTGCGCTGCCACCTGAGGCAGATGGGTGATGCAGATAATTTGTACCGACTGTCCAAGTGCCTGCAGCAACTGTCCTACGCGTTCGGCGACTCTGCCACCGATTCCGACATCCACCTCGTCGAAAACAATGGTTGGCACCTTTGTCGAATCCAGATTGGTCACCTGAATCGCGAGACTCAGTCGGGACAGCTCGCCGCCAGAGGCGACATCCGACAGTGCCCCAACTGCTTGCCCGGGTGTGGTTGAAACCAGAAACCTTGCACTCTCATCGCCGTAACTCTCAAAACGCTCAGGATCGGTCGGGGAAAACCCGATTTCAAAAACACCTCCCTCCATGCCGAGATTCTGCATTTGACTGGTAATCAGCTGCTCAAACTGGTCTTTCGCCGACTTTCGCCTGTCACTGACTCTTGCTGCAACAGTACGATATTCGAGTTTATATTGCTCAATGTTCGAATCGAGCTGCGCGATTTCATCAAGTCGCTTCTCGTAGGACTCGATTTTGGACTGTAGCGCATCCATCGCAGCAGGCAGTTCGTCGGCATCGACATCGTGAACTCGAGCCAGACGCTGAAGAGTGCCCATTCGCTGTTCGATTTCCTCGATGTCGCCGGGATTGTGTTCGATACGATCGGCAAGTGACCGCAGTTCCCGCGCGACATCATCGACACGAAATCTCGCTTCATCCAACAGTTCGGTGTGGGACTGTATGCCGGAGTCAAAATCACTGAGCCGTTGCAACTGTCTGGCGTATTCGCCGAGTGTTCCGCTCACAGTGGAATCATCGGAATAGAAAAGACCCAGCGAAACCTCACCCAGCGTGGACGACAGCTCCTCTGAGTGGGAAAGTTGCAGCAGTCTTTCCCGCAACGACGAAAATTCTCCTTTCTGCGGTGTCAGTTGATCAAATACCTCATACTGATCGCGCAAAAGCTCGAGATGCTGCTCATAGCTCGACCTGAGTTGCTTCGCCTCCGCTTTACCTGACTCCGCCTTGTGGACCTGCCTGGAATGATCAGCGAGCCCGTTCAGATCGTCGGAGTTGCCGGCAAAACCGTCGAAAATGCCTCGTTGGGTAATCGGTTTCAGCAGCATGTGATGTTCATGCTGACCATGAATATCAACCAGGGTGGTTCCAAGCTCACGCAAAGTCTGCAAGGATGCGGAGGTGCCGTTGACGTACACTCGAGTGGGCTTTTGTCTGTAGATTTCCCTGCGAATGGTGCAGGTTGAGCCGGCATGCAAGTCGTAGGATTGAAGAAATTCAACAGTGCGCGGATTGTTCGTTTCGAACATTACCGTAATTTGCGCCATATCGCACCCGTCCCGCACAATCGCGGAATTGGTACGTTCGCCGAAGGCGTATTTCAAGGAATCTACAACCAGGGACTTGCCAGCACCGGTTTCACCTGTAATGACCGTCATACCCGGGTCGAACTCGATCTCGATTTCCGGAATCAATAGATAGTTCTTGATATGGAGCGATCTGAGCATTCGCGACTTGACAGGATCAGACGCCCAGGCCGAGTTTCTGTCTCAGCGCGTTATAGAAGGTGTGGCCGGTAATGCGGATGAAGTCCACCGTATGTCGGTCGCGCTGTACTACAATCCGCTCGTTGCCGGCGAATTCAGCACGGACATGTCCATCCACCACAAGACTGGCATTGGTCGGAGCAACGTCTACGAGCTGAATGTCGATACTGCTGTCGTCACTCAATACGATTGGTCTGTGCGTCAGGGTATGGGGGTTGAGCGGTACCAGTTCCATTGCAGGCAGTGTCGGATAAAGCACCGAGCCACCTGCAGAAAGGGCGTATGCCGTCGACCCTGTCGGTGTGGCGACAATGACTCCGTCAGCGCGCAGATTCGTCATGAAATTCCCATCGACAGATATTTCAAAGTCAATGAGGCGGCCATAGTTTGACTTATGGACGACAATGTCATTCAAGGCGCTGAATGATTTTGTGCGGCTGCCCGACAATGTGGTTTTGGCCACCAGCACCATACGGGTCTCGATGGAGTATTGGCCGTCAAGGGCAAGTTGCATCGATTCCTCAATCTCGCGCACTGCGACGTCAGAAAGAAACCCCCGTCTCCCGACGTTGATTCCAAGAACTGGGGCCTTGCAGCCAGCGCGCAGTCTCGCAACATTCATGAACGTCCCGTCGCCACCAACAATAATTGCGAGATCAAGCTCGTCGTCGTCAACCCCGCGATTCTTATCGTCGTCCAGAATCGTCACGTAATACTGTCGATGCGTGATCGCGTTCGAGTCGAGTATGACAGTAATTCTGTCAACCACCTCTGTCACGGCAGCGTCTTCGAGATTGCCGAAAATTCCAATTGTGTTGAATTCAGTCATCAATCGTTTCGGGTTCTTCAAGTCGTTCCGGGTTTGTGGCATTACCGCCCGATAGCCATTGGAGGTCAGGGGGAATCACTGTGCGCGAGACAGATACGGCAGCCTGCGCTGCGATTGTCGATGGATTGCCCAAAACTGCCTGATCTGGCGGACTAGGATGGACAGTGAACATAAATTTTGTCCCAAGTTTTCCGAATTTCATGCAATCGGTTATATACTTGACATGACAGAGTCAAGCCTTCAATTTTACTCTGTAATCACCGAAAAGAATAACGGCGAATTGATTCCGGGATTGTAAGAAGATAGGCCATGGGAAACGCTGACTTCAGCCTCGACGAGAGATCGGAAAACTTGTTGCGCATGTTGATTGCCCGCTTCATTGCGGATGGGCAACCGGTCGGTTCGCGCACGCTATCCCACGAATCTGGCATGCAGTTGAGTGCGGCAACGATTCGAAATGTCATGGCAGATCTGGAAGATATGGGATTGATTCAGGCTCCCCATACTTCGGCCGGACGGGTGCCAACCGCATTGGGATACCGATTGTTCATTGATACACTTTTGACCGTTCGACCGTTGCGGTCCGCAAAAGAACAGGAGATCAAGTTTCGGCTGAACGAGGAGACTGATGCGAAAGTGCTGATGTCGACCGCGTCCAATCTCCTGTCTGATGTAACCCAGTTCGCGGGCATCGTGTTCCTGCCTAAGTCTTCGACCGCAAAGTTTCGGCAGATCGAATTTGTCAGTCTGCCCGGGGAGCGGGTGCTGGTCATACTGGTCACTGAAGATGGCCAGGTACAGAATCGAGTGATCAGTAATGACCGGAAGTATTCCGCATCAGAATTGACTGAAGCCGCCAACTACTTCAATTCTTCTTATCGAGGCAAGTCACTGTCCGATGTCAAGGAACATCTGCTCAGGGAAATGAACTCTGACCGCGATCAGATCAATCAGCTGATGCAGACCGCGATCACGATTGCAAGGAGTATGTTCAGTCAGACAATGAACGATGATGAGGACGTTGTTCTCAGCGGTGAGGAGAATTTGCTGCATGTACCCGATTTGGCCGCAGTCGAAAAGATCCGCAGAATTTTTGAGACTTTCAAGACGCGGCACTCGTTGTTGAGCCTGCTTGACCAGAGCATCCGGGCACGCGGTGTGTCCATTTTTATCGGCAGCGAATCCGGATACGAAGGACTGGATGAGTGCAGTGTGATCACCGCTCCTTATGAGGTCGAGGGACAGAGTCTGGGCGCAATCGGCGTGATCGGTCCCACACGCATGCCGTATGACCGGGTAATTCCTGTCGTTGACGTAACGGCGAAAATGCTTGGCAATGCGTTGACACAATTGACTCACGATTGATTTTTTTTCAATCCTCCTCTTGATTTTCTGCTTTTAGTTCTTATCTCGTTGATTGTTATAACGAGCCAAATCCAATTCATTTTGTACAGGTACGAATATGGGAGATCAGACCAAGCTGGATGAGCACGGTGACGGCACCCGTCAAGTCGCAGAAGATGCGAATGAGGCAAGCCCGGAGGCGGACGTTTGCATCGATAACGAGGGCGACATCGACCCGCAGGCGCAGACCGGGGAGACTGCAGATTCTGAAAAGTCGGACAGAGAGTTGTCCAGTGAGGAAACGATTTCCCTGCTGACGGACGAGATCAGTCATCTCAAAAAGCAGAGCGACGAGAATTTCGATCGCGTTCAGCGCGTTTCGGCGGAATTCGCGAACTATCAGAAACGCAAGGAGCAGGAGATCGACCGAGCCCGGAAATACTCGATTGATCAGTTTGCCCGCTCAATGCTAGACGTTATGGAAAGCCTGGATCAGGCCTGTGACATCGAACTGGCCAAAAAGCCAAGTCCGTCGGTGACAGCCATGCGGGAGGGTGTGGAACTGACACGCAAGCAACTGCTGAGTGCGTTTGAGAGTTTCGGCATCGAGGAAGTCAATCCGGAACTTGGAGCGGCATTTGACGCCAATTTTCATCAGGCCATGACGATGCTGCCCAGCTCGGAAGTTCCTGCGAATCATATCTGCGAGGTCTTTCGCAAAGGTTATCGAATTCATGACAGGCTTTTGCGGCCGGCGATGGTCATCGTGGCATCCCAACCCGTTGAGGATGCCGAATAAATTGAGTTGAAAATACGGATTTCAACTCCATATCAAACATAGTTGGAAATATTCAAGTTCAATAGGAGTTGAACATGTCAAAAATTATTGGAATTGACTTGGGCACGACAAATTCCTGTGTATCGGTTTTCGAAAGCGGCGAAACTGCCAAGATCATTGAGAATCAGGAAGGCGATCGTACAACCCCTTCCATTGTCGCGTACACCGAGGATAATGAGGTCCTGGTGGGCCAGGCTGCCAAACGCCAGGCTGTCACCAACCCCCACAACACGCTGTTTGCAGTCAAGCGCCTGATCGGACGCAAATTCGCTGAAGATGTCGTTCAGCAAGATCTCGACCTCATGCCTTACAAGATTGTCAAGGCCAGCAATGGTGATGCCTGGGTCAAGGTCGGAGGCGACGAACTCGCACCGCCTGAGGTTGCTGCCAGAATCCTGCAGAAGCTCAAGCAGGCGGCTGAGGATTATCTGGGGGCAACCGTCTCCGGAGCGGTCATTACTGTACCCGCGTACTTCAACGACTCTCAGCGACAGGCAACAAAGGATGCCGGTAAAATCGCCGGGCTTGATGTGAAGCGTATCATCAATGAGCCGACTGCGGCAGCGCTCGCATACGGTCTCGACAAGCAGGAAGGCGACCGAAAGATCGCGGTTTACGATCTCGGTGGCGGAACCTTCGACATTTCCATCATCGAAATTGCCGATGTGGACGGTGAACATCAGTTTGAGGTGCTATCCACCAACGGTGATACCTTCCTGGGCGGTGAGGACTTCGACCGTCGGGTGATCGACTATCTGGCTGATGAGTTCAAGAAAGACCAGGGCATGGATCTGCGCGGTGACCCATTGGCCATGCAAAGACTGAAAGAGGCTGCGGAAAAAGCGAAAATCGAGCTGTCCTCAAGCAGTCAGACGGAAGTCAATCTGCCGTATATCACTGCAGACAATACCGGACCGAAACACTTGAACTACAAACTCTCGCGGGCAAAGGTCGAGGCATTGGTCGACGATCTGATTGCGAGAACCGTAGGCCCCTGCAAGACCGCTCTGAAAGATGCGGATGTTTCTGCAAATGAGGTTGATCACGTGATCCTGGTTGGTGGACAGACACGGATGCCGAAAGTTCAGGAAACCGTTGCCAAGATTTTTGGCAAGGAAGCCCGCAGGGATGTCAATCCGGACGAGGCAGTGGCCGCAGGTGCGGCGATCCAGGGTGGTGTTCTTGGTGGCGATGTCAAGGATGTTCTGCTGCTTGATGTCACGCCACTTTCGCTGGGCATCGAAACGCTGGGCGGCGTCATGACCAAGCTGATCAAGAAAAACACAACAATTCCAACCAAGGAGACGCAGACTTTCTCGACCGCCGACGACAACCAGATGGCGGTTACAGTTCATATCTTGCAAGGCGAGCGCGAGATGGCCGCCGCCAACAAGTCACTGGGGAAGTTTGATCTGACCGAAATCCCACCCGCGCCGAGAGGGGTTCCTCAGATTGAGGTGACTTTTGACATTGATGCCAACGGCATCATGCACGTTTCTGCCAAGGACAAGGCAACCGGCAAGGAAAACAAGATCGAGATCAAGTCCAGTTCAGGACTTGACGACGAAGAGATTGAACGCATGGTTCGCGAGGCTGAAGAGCACGCCGACGAAGACCGGTTGATGCGAGAGTCGGTTGATGCGAAAAATCATGCCGAGAGTCTGATTCATTCCGTTCAGAAGACTCTGTCCGAACTCGCGGACAAGGTTGAGGAATCGGAAAAGACGTCAATCGAATCCGCGATCAGCGATCTTCAGTCAGCAATCTCCTCGGATGCCGACACGGCCGAGATCAAGACAAAGACCGAAGCCTTGGCGACAGCGAGTCACGCGCTGGCTGCAAAGGCCTATGCGGATGCGAACGCCGAAGCTCAGCCGGAATCACCACAGTCGGACGACAGCGGTGACGTGGTGGATGCGGATTTCGAGGAGGTCGAAGACGATAAACGTGATTGATTGTCAGTTCGATCAATTCTGATTTTCGCCTGTAGCCGGTATGTCAAAGCGCGACTACTACGAAGTTCTAGGTGTGCAGCGAGACGCCAGCGACTCGGACATCAAGCGCGCTTACCGTAAACTGGCGATGAAATATCATCCGGATCGAAACCAGGATGATTCCAAGACTGCCGAATCCCGGTTCAAGGAAGCGAAGGAAGCTTATGAGGTACTTTCGAATTCCGATCTGCGAACCCGCTATGACCGGTTCGGTCATGATGGGCTGGAAGGAATGCAGGGGCACGGATTTTCAGGTGCTGAGGGATTCAGTGACATATTCGGAGATATTTTCAGTGATATTTTCGGTGCTGGCAGGCAAGGCAACCGTCAGGCCCAAGGCTCAAATCTGAGATACACACTGGATATCGATCTGGAAGATGCAGTACGCGGAGTCGAGACCACGATCAGTGTTCCAAGAATGGTGCCTTGTGAAACGTGCAATGGACTTGGTGCCAGGAAGGGCACAAAACCGAGTACGTGCGGTACCTGTGCCGGTCATGGGCAGGTCCGGATTCAACAACTCGGATTCTCATTGCAGCAGACCTGTCCCAAATGTCACGGTCAGGGCACAGTCATTACCGATCCCTGTCAGGACTGTACTGGACAGGGGAGGGTTCACAAGACTACAAAGCTGTCGGTACAGATCCCTGCCGGGATCGATCACGGTAACCAGATCAGGCTGGCCGGGAAGGGCGAAGCGGGACGGGGAGGCGTCGCACCGGGAGATCTGTTCGTGCAGATTCGCTTGCGTCCGCACTCGATATTTGAGCGCGACGGTGACGATGTCTTTTGTGAGGTTCCGATCGGTTTCAAGACCGCCGCACTGGGTGGTACAGTTGAGATACCGACCCTCGGCGGCCGCGCCAACCTAAAGGTTCGCCCGGAAACTCAAACTGGAAAAGTCATGCGACTGCGAGGAAAGGGGATTCGCAACGTCAGCAACCATCAGGTTGGTGACCAGTACTGCAAACTGATTGTCGAGACACCAGTCAATCTGACATCAGAACAGAAGTCTATGCTCGAGAACTTCGACGAACGTATCAGTAAGGGCGGTGCCCGACACACACCTGGATTAAGCAATTGGACACAGAGAATCAAGTCATTCTGGGAGAAGATTGCTGCCTGATGCGCATTTGGTGCCAGGCGGACAGTTCAGGCTGAATCGGTAGACGTTTCCCGACTTGCCGCAATGCGTGACAGCACTGAGATTCTCGGCCCCGACGGCCCCTTCAGCCAGCAATACAAATGGTTCAAGGTGCGCTCGTGCCAGCAAGAAATGGCTGCTGAGATCGATGCAGCGATTGACGGCAAGTCCAATCTGATCGCTGAATCAGGTACCGGGACTGGAAAGACGTTCAGTTACCTTGTGCCGCCTCTCGCCGCCGGGAAGACAGTCGTCGTCTCCACTCGAACGAAAAACCTCCAGGAGCAATTGTTCAACAAGGATCTGCCTTGGGTCTGCAACGCACTCAGGGTCAATCCGCAGATCAGGATGTTGAAAGGCAGGAGCAACTACTTTTGCCTGTATCGTCATGACAGGGCCAGTCGGCAGACAGATGCCTTCGAGCCAGTCAAGAAAATCGACCGGGTCTATGATTGGGTGCGGACGGAACGGACCGATGGTGATATTTCGGAATATCCCGGATTGTCCACTGAACAGCGATCCGCGATCACGTCCACCGCAGAGAACTGTATCGGCAACCAATGCGAATATGCAAAGGAGTGTTATGTCAATCGGGCAAGGAATGATGCAAGAAACGCCGATGTGCTGATTGTCAACCATAACTTGCTGTGCCTTAATGTATTTCCCCGCAACGAAAGCGACTTCGGGCTTTTGTCGTCCAAAGATGTGGTGATTGTCGATGAAGCGCATCGCTTTCCGGAAATTGCGGCTCAGGCTCTTGGTCTCACAGTTTCGACCGAACGCCTGCAAGAGCTGTGCAGGAATCTGGAAGAACTCGGTAAAGACTCGACGGTTAGTTGGACCTGGATTGAAAATTCTGTTCGGAAAATCCTTGAGCTTGCGGAAGCAGCGAACGAAGCGCTCAATGGAAGTGCCGGTAAATATTCTTTGACTGAGGTTGAAGGAAACAAGAAATTCATGGCATGCTATCGCAAGATTTTTGAGGAGATTTCCTACGTTGCCGATAACCTTGACCCGTTCGAATCGCCTCCCATGGCAGGAAACACCAAGTCTCAGGCGGAAGTGCTCGTCGAAGATGCGATAGACTTGTTCGCAAGACAGAGTGAGGACAATGCGAGCTGGTGCGAGAAAACCCAAAAGGGTTTCAAACTGACCAGAATTCCCTTGGAGCCCGGCAGTCAGTTCGGCAAACGACTGGATGAATTCGAATGCTCCTGGATTTTTACTTCCGCGACTTTGGCTGTGGGTTCGGATTTTTCGCATTTCGTCGGTCGACTGGGTCTGACGGAGTCCGAATCCGCTCAGTGGGAGAGCCCATTTGACTTCGGCAGGCAGGCGTTGGCCTATTTCCCAACGAACATGCCTTTGCCCAGAAACGATAACTTCGATAAGACTGTTGCTGCGCTGGTCGGGGAATTGATGCCGATCACCAGGGGACGGACATTCGTGCTGTTCACCAGTTACCAGTCAATGCGGACGGTTCGCGAATTGCTGGAGGGGGAACTTGATTATACGTTGCTGTGCCAGGGCGACGATTCAAGTGCAAATCTTCTTGAGCGATTTCGCGAGGACGGCAATGCCGTCTTGCTGGGTACGTCCAGTTTCTGGGAAGGTGTGGATGTGAAAGGCGAGGCATTGTCCTGTGTTGTCATTGTCAAGTTGCCGTTTTCGCCGCCGGATGCGGTCATGGAAGCTCGGGAAAGGCATATGCTTTCACAAGGCAGGAATATATTCAACGACTGGCAGATTCCAACCGCGGTACTGACCATGAAGCAGGGTGTCGGGCGTCTGATACGGGATGTTCAAGACAAAGGCATGCTGGTATTGTGTGACCCGAGAATCACAACCAGTTCGTACGGAAGCAAGTTCCTTGAGAGTCTGCCACCCATGCAGCGCACCGACAGGATTGCCGAAGTGAGGAAATTCTTTCAGAATGAAGGTACTGGCGATCAGCTGCGCGGATAGGCTGCTGTCTGTCTCACTCAATATCGACGGTGAGATTATTACCAAACGTCAGCCGTCCAATCGTGATCAGAACAATTCCGTCCTGGTCCTTGTTTCGGATTTGCTATCCGAAACGCAAATGGTGACAGACGAGATTGACGCGGTTGCGTATGGCAAAGGCCCCGGCTCCTATACTGGATTGCGGATTGCTGCCGGTGTCGCCCAAGGCATCGCATTCGGTAGCGAAATTCCGGCACTGCCGGTCTCAAATCTGGCTGCGATCGCACAAGGTCTTTCACACGACAAGGCCTTTATCGTAATGGATGCAAAGCGAAACAAACTGTTCGTGGGCGCTTATGAAAGAAATCCCAATGGCATTGTCGAGCCTGTTTGTGAAGATGGCCTGTTTGAGATTCAGGATGTGCAACTGATCGGCAAGAATTGGAAAGGTGCCGGCAATGGCTGGGATCTGCGGCATCAGGAACTTGAACAGCGATTCGCAGATCAGGTTGACAGTTGGGAAGCCAACCGGCAACCTTGTGCTGAACAGATATCGATTCTCGGTATGAACTACCTCAGGTGCGATCTGGGTGTCGACGCATATTTGGCGCTCCCGAACTACCTCTCCCCTTACTTTTCAAACTGATGGGACCATCCAGCAATCGCTGATCGTCCGCTGCGTCAATGGTTGGATTGCTCCAGCTCTGAGACGGCGACACCCTGTTCGTAGGATTCCGTGTCAGCGACTTTCGGGTATACACGTGCAACCTCGACCGAACTGCCCTGCGTTCGCACAGTCTCTATTGAGTAGCCATTGAGTGTGAAGCTCATGCCGGGCCGCGGGATGTCTTCGTAATGATTGAGTATTTGGCCGTTCAAGGTGTTCGGACCGTCAGTAGGCAGGTCCCAGTTCATTTTGCGATTCAGATCGCGGACATTCAGCATTGCGTTGACAAGATAGCCACCCTTGCTTTCGTCTTCCTTGATACCGAAGTTTCCTTCCCTGAGCTGCCATCCGACGATTCCGGCCAATTCATTCATCATTTCATTGATAGTGATCAGTCCATTGATCTCACCGTACTCATCGACAACGACACCCATATTCCTCTCGACCTCCTGCAACCGGTTATACTGCTCAAGAAGTCCTGAATTCTCAGGCAGATAGACAGGCTCCTTGAGGTGACTCTCGATGACCGCCTTGGTGAGTTCGTTTCTATCGTGGGCCTGCAGCAATTCCTGGATGTCAAGCTCACCCTTGATGTGATCAAAGGACTTTTCGAACACAAGTACGCGGCTTTTTGTTTCGGTCAGAATCTTCTCGATAATATTGGTGATTTCGTCCTCGAACTCAATTGCGTGAATCTCTGCACGCGGAATCATGATCGAGTCGACTGAACGGTCACCCAATTCAAGTACGCCGAGCAGGAATTCCATCTGATCCGGAGCAAAATGTTGTTCTGACACCTTTACGGCTTCGCGCAACTCATCGCTGCTGAGCGACTCAGAATCCTGCGCCTCGCGAAGTCCCGGTATCATCTTGATCGCCTTCACGACAGAACTCAGCAACCAGACTGCCGGATAAAACAGTTTCTGCAGGATGTCCAGGAAATATGCGGCAAAGAATGCGATTCGTTCAGGATAGACTGCGGCGATGGTTTTCGGAGGAACTTCCGCCAAAACCAGGATGATGACCGTGATCGCAGCGGTGGACACCGCCACTCCTGCCTCACCGTAGTATTTCCAAGCCAGGATTGTGGTAATTGCCACAGCAGCATTGTTTACCAGGTTATTGCCAAGTAAAATGGTACTCAGCAATCGATCCGGTTCTCGAATCAGCTTCTGGAGAAGAATGGCTCGTCTGTCGTTCTTGTTTGCCTTGTCGGCGAGCCGATAGCGGTTCAGGGCCATCGACGCGGTTTCCGATGAAGAGAAAAATGCTGACAGACAGATCAGCAATAGCAGTGCGGCAATTAATAAGCCGTCAGGTATGTCGTCCAATAGAATTTATAGTAATATCGCCAGTCGTGTTTAAAGTGTATTGGAAATCAATGGAACTTTTCAAATTATTTACACATCGTATCGAGTATGTTTGAGACACTTACAAGCAGGTTCAGCCACGCATTCGGTGCGCTGCGGGGTCGAAGGGTATTGTCAGACAAGGCAATCGAGGAAACCCTTCGCCAAGTTCGGCGCTCACTTATAGAAGCCGATGTCGCCTTGCCGGTGACGTCGGATTTAATCAGCCAGGTACGGGAACGAGCAACCGGTCAGGAAGTGGCATCAAGCCTCACCCCTGATCAGACGGTCGTGAGTATTGTTCTCGAAGAGCTCACGCGCGTGATGGGTGGGTCGAATGTCCCGCTGCAGACATCCACGACCGGACCGTGCGTGATATTGGTCGCTGGACTTCAAGGAAGCGGAAAGACTACGACTGTCGCAAAGCTTGCCAGGTTTCTCGTCGAGCAGCAGGGCAAGAAAGTCCTGGTGGGGAGTATTGATATTTATCGGCCTGCGGCTATCGATCAGCTTGAAAGGCTGTCGGAAATGGTCGATGTCGATTTCTTCTGGACGGATGTGACGCGCAAGCCGACAGCCATTGCCAGCCAGATCGTCCGGGAAGGAAGGAAAAGAGCGTACGACTACGTCATCGTCGATACCGCCGGACGATTGCATGTCGACGAAGTGATGATGGATGAACTCAAGTCAGTCCATTCAGAGATCACACCATCCGAAACACTGTTTGTTATCGATGCGATGACTGGTCAGGATGCAGTCAATAGCGCGTCTGCCTTCAATGAGGCACTGCCGCTGACCGGCGTGGTGGTCACGAAACTGGATAGTGATACACGCGGTGGTGCATTGATTTCAGTAAGGCATGTGACAGGCAAGCCTGTCAAGTTTATCGGAGTGGGCGAGGCTACAGATGCGTTGGAACGATTTCATCCAGACCGGCTGGCCTCCCGTATTCTTGGAATGGGTGATGTTCTGTCGCTTCTGGAGACGGTCCAAAACAAAACGGACAAGGAAAAGACAGAAAAGTTTGCCAAGAAAATCATCCGCGGCAGGCGGTTCAGTCTTGAGGATTATCGTGAGCAGATGCTGGCGACACAGAATATGGGCGGATTTTCAAGTCTGATCGAGAAAATGCCAGGACTGTCCTCAAACCAGATTCCCAAACTGAATCGGCTTGAAGATGATGCAAAACGCGAGATTGCAATCATCAATTCCATGACTCCGCATGAGCGTCAGCATCCCGCAGTCATCAGAGGGACTCGTCGGGTACGCATCTGTGCCGGAGCTGGCGTGGAAGCAAGATACGTGAATCAATTGTTAAGAAAATTCGAAAAGATGCAGAGAATGACGAGAAAGATGAAAGGCGGGAAACTCAAAGGCATGAACAATATGCCGGGACTCGAAGAACTGAAAGGGAAACTGCCATTGCGATAGAACAGCATCGGCCTGTTTCACTGCCCGCCCACCTGAGCTTCGCTATTTGTGAGAAAAATCGATTTTCTCGGCTTCGGTCGGATATCTCCACTGTAGTTTGCTTTCGGTCTCAGCGATCTGGAAACGCACATTTCAGAGTTCGCTTCATTGTGTAGTCCGCGTAACTCCGATCGCAGAATATGGTGTACATGTTCGGTCCATGCCTGACAATGAATCCCTTGAGTCCAAAAATTTCTGTGAAGGTCGCACAATCGTCCGCAAGCTCGTAAAGATTCAAGGAAGTAACCTGAGACAGCACGTCGTCCGCATCAGGTCCCTTCAGTTCGATTCCGCGGTAGGAATCTGTGACGCAGGTACATTGGACCTGTAAAGTTCTGGATAGCTCATTCAGGTCAGCGAGCAGGTCTGACTCCTGATCCATGGCTGTCTTGACAAGGCACCAATTTCGACCGACTCGGTATACTGTAGCTGAATCCGATCGCAGCATCGAATGCGGAGTCGGCGGCAACCCCAAACCTGCACCTTTGAACACTGGCTCCATGTATTGTGACGCACCGCGCACATCGATCAGTGCGACAGATTCTGTAAATTGAACCGTAACGTCGAATCCCACTGGCTACATCCTCATGTTCGCGCCGTCTGGATCATAGAATCTCGGTTCGCACACAACTGCAGGTATGATTTTTCCGTATGCATTGATATAGACAGTCTCATTCAACCGTTCGCGACCATTGACCAGTAGCCCCAAGGCAATGCTGCGATTGAGAACCGGGCTCCAGACACCCGCCGATACAAATCCTTCGGAGCGGGTTGCATCTTTTGCTGAGACCAGTGGAGCGCCCTCAGGCGGCGGTTCACCGCAATGAGCTGGTAAAAGTCCGATCAGATGCTGCCGGCTGTCATCACCTTTTCGTCGGATCTGCATCGCTTTCATACCGACAAAGTCTGATTTCCTTTTGGAAACAATCCACCCCATGCCAAGATCGTACGGATCTATTGTTCCGTCCACCTCATGCGCAAGCGATATAAATCCCTTTTCCACTCGAAGAACATGGTTGGCTTCAGAGCCTATCGGACAGATCTGGTATGGTTCGCCTGCATTCATCAGATGGATCCAAAGATCAAGTCCGTAGCGCGCCGGGGTATTGATTTCGAAACTTAGTTCTCCGGTGAAGCTGACCCTGAAAACCCGAACCGGCATGCCTGCGAACACTCCCTCGCGCATATGCATGAATGGGAACGCGTCGGCGCTGAAATCAATATTCGATTCGATGCGCTCGAGTAAAGTCCTGGCCAGGGGTCCGCATACGGTTGCGTTCGCCCATTGACTTGTCACGGGCGTAAAGAGGACATTCAGGTCTGGACGCTCCACATTGATAAAACTGTCCAATCGAGCTTCCAGAAGAGCTCCGTTCCCGGTTGCTCCAGACATGAGATATTCCTCGTCACCCAGTCGGAAAGTCACGCCGTCGTCGAAGATACGACCATCCTCGTGCAGCATGATGCCGTATCTTCCTTGTTGAATTGGCAGGTTCTCGAATGAATTCGTGTACATCAGGTCCAGCAGGGTTTCGGTGCCCGGCCCCTGAAGCGCAAACTTTGCGAGGGGAGAACCGTCATAGATGGCGACGCCTTCCCGAACCGCCCGACATTCCCTTTGTATAGCTTGGTCCATGGATTCACCGGGATGTGGATAATAGCTTGGGCGAATCCATCGCGCACCCGCTTCAAACATGACGGCTCCAGCTGACTTGTGCCACTCAGTCATCGGTGTAAAGCGGTAAGGCAGCACAGCATCTTCGCGGCAGCTGCCAGCGAATTCACCGAATTCAATCGGAGTGTATGGCGGTCGGAATGTTGTTGTTCCGAGTTCCCCAATGCTGATTCCCAGATGTTTTGCGGCGATACCGATTGCGTTCACATTGGCGGTCTTCCCTTGGTCCAGCCCCATGCCGGTGGTTGTATAGCGTTTCAGATGCTCAATGCTTTCGTATCCTTCTCGCAGCGCGAGATGCAGATCATGGACAGTGACGTCTCCGGCAAGGTCGACAAACGCTTTGCCGCGTCGGTTGTCGGTCGGTACACTCCAGTATTCCTCGATGCCATAGTCAATATCGAAAGGAGCATCGACCTGGTAGCTTGGCAGAGTCGGATCCTGAAATCCAAGTGTTGTGGCAGCAATCTTTCCCGCCAGCAGACCATCCTGGATACTGTCGTTAAGGTTGAGGTGGCCGCAAACGGCTCCCGCGGCCAGAGTATTCTGCAGCGGCTCAGCTGGGACGAATCCATGGATCCGCTCACTGTATTGAAGTCGCCCTCCGGATTGTGAAAACAGATGCACGTTCGGATTCCAACCACCTGACACACATACCAGATCACAATCCAAGCTGGTATTGAAACTTCCGGTCGTCCGGGAGTGTATTGCCACTGCGGTCACTCTATGCCCTCCTTGAACCTTCTGGATGACGCTGTCCGGATAAAACGCAGCATCTTGCGGCACGATTCCCCGCACGTTGTCATCGACGCGGGATCTGACATCAACCACTGCTGCGATTGATATGCCGGCATGTTTCAGGTCGGAAATGGTACGGTACGAACAATTGTTGTTGGTAAACAAGACGGCTTTGCGTCCCATCTTGATCGCATGGTTTCGTATGTAGGATGAAACTGCCGATGCGTGCATCACACCCGGTCGATCGTTGTTTTCGAATACGATCGGGCGTTCAACCGCTCCGGTAGCAACAATCACCTGTTTCGCCCATACTCTGCGACTGCGCCGAAGTATGTTTTCCGGCTCCGGGGACCGCTCAGAAATCACCGCGTGGTTACCTTCGAGATATCCCCACACGGTTGCGTCTTGCAGTCGGGTCACATTTGGGTTGGCATCGAGTTCCGCGACGACTTCCGATAGCCATGCTGTGACGCATTTGCCATCGATAGCTGCACAACTGCCCAGCAGACTGCCACCGGGCTGAAGCATTTCGTCGGCCAGAATCACCCTGGCGCCAGATCTCGAAGCTGCGAGTCCGGCACACAGGCCAGCAGGTCCTGCTCCAACGACCAGAATGTCGCAGTGGTCATAGCCGCTGGCGTGAGGTCGCGAAGGGATTGACTTGGGGGCATGACCGAAACCGGCTGCCTTTCTGATGAACGGCTCAAACAGGTGCCAATGGGGCCACATGAATGTCTTGTAGTAGAAGCCAGCTGGAATGATAGGTGAGAGCAGGCTGAGTGCGGCTCCCATGTCGAATTTCACACTGGGCCAGCAATTGACGGATGTTGCGGTCAGACCCTCTGAAAGAGGTACAGTACTGGCAAGCATGTTTGGGGCGTCCTCATCACCATGAATCTGAACCATCGAAGATACATCAGCATGACCTAACGCACGAAAACCGCGCGGCCGATGATATTTGAAGCTACGGGAAACGACATCTATACCGTTGGCAAGCAGGGCGGCTGCCAGCGTGTCACCCTGAAAGCCGGTGTGCTTTCGACCGTTGAATACGAATTCGATTGTTTGGTTGCGGTCTATGAGACCTCCGTCAGGAAGTCTGTTGAATCGGTTGGACATGGGGTTCGTCAGTCCTGCTCCACCTCGTGTGTCACCACATTCCGACGCAGTCGAAACCACTCTCCGCAACCTTTGGAGTGACACCAGTCCTCTTCGATCCATCCTTTGAAGTTCAACCGATCACAGATGTGGTCCACCCACTGCTGATCATTCATCGATGACGCATCCGGTCTTGTTGGACGAACCTCGCCGTTGCAGTGAAATTCGGATTCGGCGCGTGAACCGCACCAGGGACAATGGATCAGCAACATGACCAAGGATGACTGTTCAGCGCCATGTGGAATTCCTGTCAGTGAATCGGGACGGTTGTCCCGCCTTCCATCAGAAAGTTCAACGTATCGAAACGGTTCAGTCTGTAGCAGGCGGAAAGGGGGTGCGGCTCATCTTCCGCAATCGTGTGTGCCAATGTCAGACCGCCTGCCGGAATTGCCTTGAAGCCGCCCCACCAGCCAGCACTGACATAAAATCCCTTGATCGATGTTTTTGAGACAATGGGACTGCCATCGCGCGCGAATTCCAAGGCGCCTCCCCACTGACGAAGAAGCTTGAGTCGTCGAAATGTCGGAAAAAGTTCCAGCAGGCCGGATACCGTGCTGTCCAGAACAGCAAGTTTGCCGCCGCGGCGAAAGGAGATTTGCTGCGCGTCGGTTATCCCTCCGATTACGAGCTCACCTTTATCTGAGTGGCTGAGATAGACCTGCAAGTCCGGGCAATTGACGACAACATCCAGTACTGGTTTGATCGGCTCGGATACAAAGGCTTGCAGATTGAACGTCTGCAGCGGCAGGCGAATCCCCGCCATCTGCGCGACGGAATAATTCTCACCGCCGGCCACAGTCGCGATCTTGCTGGCTCTGATCGGACCGTGATCCGTATCAAGTTCGGATACAGCGCCATCAGCGGCACGGCGGATTGCGTTGATCGAGATGTTTTGGATGATATCGACACCGTATGCGCTCGCAGCGCGTGCGTATCCCCAGACGATCGCATCATGCCGGGCAATACCAGCCCTTTGCTGTACTGAGCCGCCCAGAATCGGTAAACGACACTCTCGCATCGGTGCCAAGGCTGGAATTCTGCTTCTCACCTCATCGGCGCTCAGCATCCTGAATTCCACTCCCTGCAGGCTCATATTCAGAGAACGACGTCGCATGTTGCGCATGCTGGTGTTGGTGAGCAGAACGTCAACCTCACTTCTTTGACTGAACATGATGTTGTAATTCAGATCGCGACTCAGGGTCTCGTACAGCTGCAGTGACTTGTCAAAAAATCGAATGCTGTCCTCGCGCAGATAGTTGGAACGGATGACTGCGGTGTTTCGTCCGCTATTGCCGCCGCCTATCCAGTTTTTCTCCAATACCGCAATCTTGCGAATTCCGTGGTTTCTGGCAAGATAGTATGCGGTTGCGAGTCCGTGGCCACCGCCACCGATGATGACAACGTCATATTCCGGTTGCAGGGGAGGGCTGTGCCAGGCTCTGTCCCATTTCCGGTGGTTGTGAAAAGCTCCTTTCGCCAGCGCACCGAGAGAGTAGCGTTGCCTGGGCTTCATGGCAATCTTTCCGGCCGTGCGCGGTTGAACAACAGGGCCAGTATCAATGTGAGAGAATCTGACCTAGAAACAGTTCGGAACGATCGCTCTTCGGGTTGGTGAAGAATTCATCAGGTGGGGCGATTTCAACGATCTCTCCGTGGTCCATGAATACCATGGTGTCGGCGACCTCCTTGGCGAAGCCCATTTCATGGGTCACGACAATCATCGTCATTCCGCCTTCAGCCAGTTCCACCATGATGTCCAGCACACCGGAAATCATTTCCGGATCGAGTGCGGAAGTGGGTTCGTCAAAAAGCATCATTTCAGGATCCATGCACAGGGCGCGTGCTATGGCCACACGTTGCTGCTGGCCACCGGAGAGCTGGCTCGGATATTTTTGAGCCTGTTCGGGTATCCGGACTTTTTCCAGATATTTCATCGCCGTTTCTTCCGCTTCGCTCTTTGAAACCTTCAGATTCCGAATGGGTCCCAGCATCAGGTTCTGCAATACCGTAATGTGAGGGAACAGGTTGAAGTTCTGAAACACCATGCCGACTTTGCGTCGAACAATCAGCATTTTCTTCGGCTCATTGACAACTTTCTCTCCATCAATCAGAATCTCACCGGCCTCGAACGTCTCAAGCAGATTGATGCAGCGAATCATCGTTGACTTTCCAGATCCTGACGGTCCGCAGACTACAACCCGCTCACCCGTATGCACTTCCAGATTGATGTCCCAAAGGGCGCAGAACTGACCGAACCACTTGCCGAGTCCCTTGATTTGAAGAAAATGATTTACTTCGGAATTGTTCATGGTTATTTCCCTTAAAAAAACGCCTAATGTTTCTGAATTCCCATTCCTACCCGCTCGAAGCGCTGGAACAATATCGCCAACGGAAAGCACATCATGAAGTAGAGTGCTGCGGTCAGCATCCATGACTCGAAAAAGTGTGTTGTTGTATTCGAGACGTCCTGCGTCAGAAATGTCAGCTCCTGGACGGAAATCAGCGAAACAATGCTTGAATCCTTGACCAGAATGATGAATTGACCGGCCAACGGCGGAAGAATTGTTTTCAGTGCCTGTGGCAGTATGACATCACGCAGGACAAAAAACCTTGAAAGTCCGACTGCCCGGGCTGCTTCCCACTGCCCTTTGCCGATCGATTGGATGCCGGCCCGTACGATTTCCGTTATGTACGCACCTTCAAAAACTGCCAGGCAGATCAGTCCGGCAAGAAAGTTGGAAAAAAGCTCAATCGGTCCGAATAGCGCTTCCAGTACGGCGATGGTGCCCGGCGATGCTGTGTACGCAAGATTGTCCAAGCCCAGCAACGGGATGATTTGGCTGCTGATGAAGAAATAGAAGACAAAAATGAATACGACGGGCGGGATATTACGGATCAATTCGACATAAAGACGGCTGCCGATTTTAAGAAACAGGTTATTGCTCACCCGACACAGGCCCATCACGATTCCGATGACGGCTGCAATAATGGTGCCCCAGAATGCCAGCCTGAGTGTCATGGCGACCCCTTTCAGGAACAGGTTGGGCAGGATGTCTCCGGTTACTTCGTCAATCCTGATGAAGTATTCGAAAATCAGCCCCCAGTTCCATTGGTAGACCAAGACATGCTCGACCCGATAATAGGTTGCGATAAGAACCGCGGTCACGATGCTGATCACAGTGATATCAAGCCAAGTGACTCGCTTTTGCTTTTTCAGTATCGGAGGTGGTCGATTCTCAGGCATGGCGGTGCTGCTTCATCAATGTCGGCGGAACTTCCCCGATTGCAGATCGGGGAAGTTCCCGACTGTACAGATGCTTACTGTTCCTCTATCTGGTCCGCCCAAGTCTGGGTCGTGAACCAAAAATCGTGACGCTCCTTCAGCCAACCATTACTGGTGTTGACCAATATCCAGTTGCTGAAGAAGTTCAACGCGTCAGGGTCGCCCTTACGCAATGCAAATGCCTCATCACCGGTCGTGAGGTTGTCCTCGGTCGGCATGAACAGTTTTTCAGGATATCTGCTCATCCAAAAACGCGGTTTCGGCGCACTTGAGATCATCGCGTGGGAATTGCCATTGACAACTTCCTGAAATGCCTGCGCATCGTCGTCAAATCTGCTCACGCTGGCTTCGGGGAACATCTTCTGCGCCACATTGCACGGTGTTGCGCCGCGGCGACACGAGATGGTCACATCAGATGAGTTGAAGTCCTGGACAGAAAATCCGTCAGCCAGAGCCTTATTCGCAACCATCTGTTGACCCGAGTGCGCGTAAGGAGCAGTGAAGTTCACCGTCAGGTTGCGTCCGGGTGTGATTGACATGCCGCCGATGATCACATCGAATTTGCGAGCGATCAGTGCCGGGATGATTCCGGACCATGCTGTCGGCACGAACTCGACCTGGACTCCCATATCTTCGGCAACCTTGGTCGCGACGTCAATTTCAAATCCAATCAGGTCTCCTTGCTTGTCACGCATTGCCCAGGGCACGAAAGTCGACATCCCTACGCGAAGAACACCGCGTTTCTTGACTTCTTCCAGTACGCTGTCTGCCGAAAGTTCCTGGGAACTGGCACCGGCCAATCCGGAAAATGCGATCAACGCTGCAGCCGCAATTGCGGTAAAAATTGTTTTAATTTTCATCGATTTCAGTCTCCATGAATAGTGAGGTATCAAGTTACCTGCCTCTTGCAGCTCTAGACTCGAGCCAGGAGACAAACAACGATAAAGACACCGTTACCACAAGATAAATTGCGGCAACAGTGAACCAGATCTCGAAGGCCATGAAGGTCTCCGAAATAATGTTCAAACCTTCCGTGGTGAGGTCGGCCACGGCTATGACACTCACAATCGCCGAGTGCTTGATCAGATTGATGATCAAGCCAGTCATCGGCGGGAGTATCAAAGGGACGGACTGAGGAAGTACGATGTAACGGAAACGGTCAATCCGGGTAAAACCGAGCGCATTGCTGGCTTCGGTCTGCCCCTTTGGAACCGACTGAATTCCGGCCCGGATGATTTCGGCTGCAAAGGAACCCTCAAAGAAACTCAGACAGAGTACACCGGTCCAGAACCGGTCAATACCGACGATCGGGGCGACGATAAAGTAAAACAGGAAAAGCTGGACAAGAAGGGGCGTGTTTCGGATGAGTTCCAGATAGATGTTCGCAAGCAGTTTACCGGAAAACGAGTTGGACATGCGAAGAAGCGCAGTGATCAGTCCGATCGTCACCGACAGCACCAGGCTGAATATCGTGATTTCGAAAGTCACGATCAATCCGTCGATCAGGCGGCCTTGGATGAATTCGCCATCCACTATCCGGTAGATGAATTGATCCACCCGATACCATTGCCAGTTGTATTGCATCGCCTGGGCACCCTTAAAGATTACCCAGCTGACCAGCGCGATAACTACCGTCAACTGTGCGATATCGATGAGGGGCGACTTGCGCGTAAACAAAAGGCCCGGTCTCGGCGGCGGCGGCCGGTGATTCGGAACGTTCTGACTTTTCTTGAAAATCATCTTCGGTACTGGATTTCCATCTGCTTCATGTCATGCATCGTCGGTCGTCGATTGTGGTGTTCTGTGCGATGCCCCGTCGCCTTGTTGCCTTGCGAACAATCTGGCGTGCAGGGCATCGCGGAATCTCGTTCGGGACTCCAGACTGTGAATGACTTTATAGTCACGGGGATAAGGCTCTCCAGGCTCAACGTGAAGGTTTACGAATACAGGACCTTTTAGCCCAAGTATATGCTTGATCATGGACTTGAATTCTGCAATATCGCTGAAAGCGAAAGAATGTCTGTAACCTGCGATCTGTGCCAATTCCTCAAACTGGATCACCTTTGACCCCAAAACCGGAAACTCACCATTCGCCTCATAGGTACGATTATGCAAGACAAAGTGCACCAGATTTTTCGGTGCCGCATGTCCGATGGTGAACAGGCTGCCGAGGTTCATCAACAGACTTCCATCGCCGTCAAGTATCACGACCTTCTCGTCCGGCGCACCCAATGCGATCCCAAGACCGTGGGATGAGGCCTGACCCATGGCACCGGTGCACAGATAGTTCAAGGGGTCTGGACGAATTTGCATCCAATCGAAAAGACCCTGGTACGCACCTACGGCAATACCATCCGCGTACTGTGCGGCCAGCGCTTTCAGTGCATCATCCCGTTTCAGCATGACTAGTCAGCTGATGGGTGTTGTGCAATCAGAAAGACAACGGGCTGTGAAAGCTCGTAAGCCCGGCCGATTCCGGCAGACAAAGTCCCGACGGACGCATAGTCGTTCAGCAGATGAGTTGTCAGGTTCATCGCTTCACATATGGGTTGTACGATTCGAACTCCGAATTGTGCGGACTCAGAAGGGTCTCTCCCGTCAGGCTCCATCCCCTGCAAGCCGACCAGCATCACAATCGGCAGTTGGTATTCAACAGCAATGACCCGGATCGCATTGATCGAATCCAGAAAGCCCGTGTGCTGAATCAGGAGTGCCGAACGCTGGTTGCAATACGAAAGTCCGGCGCAAATTGAAACCCCCTCGTCTTCCTTGCACACTGAAATCAGTCTGAAATTCGAGTGTTTGCTGAGTGGCCACAACAGTCCGGAGCAGGTCACAATGTCAGGAAGTGCGACGACTGTGCGTACGCCGGCTTGATCCAGAGCGGAGATGATTGACGAACCCTTCACGATCGCACGGATGTCGATAGACACCGATCAGGTGTCTCGGAACGAGAGCGTTGTCGGTCGAAAAACAATTCCAGTGTATCCAGAACTTCATTCATCTGCTCAGGGGTGCCCAATGTGAATCGCAAGTATTCCGTGAACGATTCGGACATCAGACGTCTTGCAAGTATTCCTTGAGAACGAAGGAACTCGTACGCCTTTTGCGCAGTATGGCTAGAATGCGGAAACCTCACAAGCACAAAATTGGTCTGGCTTGGAATGACCTCAAGCTCGAGTTGGGTGAGCCCGCCGGCAAATTCAGTTCGCACGCTTCGGTTTTGTCGGTATACGAACTCTGAATGCGACAAGTCATCAAGTGAAGCCATGCCGGCGCTGTATGCAACGTTGGAAAGTGGGAATGTCATTCCGATCTTCCTCACTGCGACAGCCACCTCGGGTGCCGCATACATCCACCCCAAGCGAAGTCCGGCAAGTCCGTGAATCTTTGAAAATGTCCTGGTCATGACCACATTCCCTGATTCTTCGATCAGAAACTTCGGGTCTTCAAACGCTGGTAAATCGACATACTCCAGATAAGCTGAATCCAGTACCAGCAGCACATTGTCTGGAAGGCGAGCGTGCAACTGCCGAACTTCTTTTCCAGGCAGGCACGTTCCGCTCGGGTTGTCCGGGTTGGCCAGCATGACTACTCGGGTTCTGTCGTTCACGCACTCCACGATTCGATCGATGTCAGCCGTGAATTCCCGATCCGCCGCTCTGATCGGTTTGGCGTTTGCCGTATGGGCAAAGTTTGGGATTCTCTGATATCCGTTGACACTGCATATCAGTTCATCGTCAGGTTGCAGAAACGACTGCGCGATTCGAAGCAGCAGATCATCAGACCCATGTCCACAGACAATTCCGTCCGGGTCGATCCCATGAGTCCTGGCAATCTGAGCAGTCAGTTCCCGGACTGCGTCACTGGCATAGCGATACATCGACCCGCTTTGCTTTCTGACGGCCGAGATCGCGGACTGACTGGGCCCATATACACTTTCATTCGAGGAAATATCAATATGTATTGTCGGCAAGTCAGCCGAACTCTCGATGACCATGTGTGGCTTGATTCTGCCGAGACCTGCGTGTGGTCTCACACCGCTTTGTGATTCAGACAGCTTCTGGGTATCTAAGTGCGATTTCATGTTTGATGTAATCGATTCTCTCAGCGGACGAACATTTCTCCGACTGTTCGTACACATCCATTACGCGATTCATGACATCCTCGATGTATTTGCTGTCATTCTCAAATTGGGGCAATGATAGAACTGTGTCTCCACCATAGGTTCTGAAGGGCGTTTGCCGGGTGCCCGTGATCCGGTTGACAGACTTGCCATCCGCGACAGCCCGTATGTCCTTTCTCAACCGGGCACGAAGCATGGCGACACCCTTGTCGGTACTGCCCAGATATTCACGCTTGTGAACATTCATCGGGCCTTGACTGGTCCAGGCGTCCCAGTCGCCCGGGTTGCCCTGGCGCTCATCGTATGATCGATGTCCGGTCTGTCCGTAGAAGTCCACAGTCTCCCAGCCGACATTCTCGCGACTTCCCTGGCGAAGCACCTCGTCCTTATCGTTGAAGTGACGCCAACCGAACTTTCGGCTGTTGGTATCATCGAGCGGAACAACCCATTTTGTCAGACTGGTGCGGCCGAAAATTTTCGGCTTGTCCATCACTTGGAACATGCCACCGTTCTGAGCCAGATTCGGCAACAGGTAATCGTGAAATCGCAGGCGCACTAGATCTCCCGTTCGTCGGGCATGAGCGTAGAGAATCCCTTCCGGTCGCGCTCGATACACGACAACTGGCAATTCAGTAAAGTGCTCCAGACCGGGAAACTGCGGCCCGCTTATCCTGCCATGCAGAAATACACTGTGAAACGGATCAATGGCATTTTCAGTTTCCTGCAACCAGTTGTTCGGAGAGTGAATGGAGTAGGGGACAAGGTCATGATCTGGAATTGCCATGGAGTCCATGAATGGAAATTCGGTCATTTCATCCGGTGGTCCCATATATGCGAATATCAGCCCCTGGTACTCACGGGTCGGATATGCCCCCTGACAGATCTCGTAACGGATTTTGCTGTCTTCCGGCTCGCCAGGGGTGTCCAGAATGGTACCATCAACATCAAAGTGCCAACCGTGATAGCAACAGCGGATCCCCCGCTGTTCGATGCGTCCGAATTCCAAAGACGCCCGCCGATGGGCGCAATGACGATGCAGCAGTCCGACCTGCCCGCTGAGATCCCGGAATATGACCAGATCCTCATCCAAAATCCGAATCGCGACCGGTGTCGCATTGTTCAATTGGGACGACATTGCGACCGGATGCCAGAATCGTCTCAGATATTCCCCACAAGGGGTTGACGGCCCCACATGCAGGAATTCCGGATCAGGGTCCAACTGATTACGAATCGAATAGCCATCGAAAGCTTTTCGCGACCAACGCGTTTGTTGAACTTTGTTCGTCATGAAGGAGTCTGCCTTGTCAGGTAATCACCGGGCAATCAGTACAGCGGGATTGATGAAAATAAGACGTTTGATTCATTATAAGAACGCGAATGCACGGTTATAATTGATTTTGGCTGGTCGTTGCAGCGAATTATATTTCCGGATTATCGTATTTTTTCAACCTATGGATACCCATTGTGAGTTGGGATGAATGACGCGATTGTTTGCCCTTCAGATTCCGAAGCGCTGAGAAAAGTTCATTCAGTCCGTCCGACGTTGTGCGATCATCGGCAGGCACGGGACGTACCAGGCATCGATCCCAACGTTTTGTTACATGCTGGTCCGGCATTTTCGTCGCCATCGAATATTCCCAAACCGATTCTGAACTCAGCTGGAGCTGCACTTGTCTTTGAAGGAGTCGCAACAGATTTCTCGGAGGCTCGAAAACAGATTCTGTCAGGAGAAGTGGTCCTGAAACCTGCCCAGGACCATGCTGTTGTGGTTCCGCTTGCGGGTGTGGTGTCCAGCTCAATGTGGCTGCATGAGATTGTTGATGCGGCTGGCAGGGCTCCAGCGGCTTACGCCCCCTTGAATGGAGGTAGTGGACCGGCAATGCGACTTGGGCAGTTCAGCGATGACGTCATCTCTCACTTTCGCTGGCTGAACGGTGAATTCATGGATGCGATCGCGTCGGTACATTCCCAGGATATCGATCTGATCCCGATCGGTGTCCGTGCACTGCAAAGCGGAGATGACTGTCACGGAAGAACAATTGCCGGTACCGGATATTTATTGGGCGAATGGCGACCGCAGATTGAATCTTACCCGACAGTGCATGAGTTTCTCCGGCAAAGCCCCATGTTTTTTCTGAATCTCTGGATGGCTGCATGCAAGTGCATGCTGTCAGGAGGGGCAGACACGCAAGACAGCAGTCTGATTACCGCCGCTGGTGCGAACGGAGTTGAGTTTGGATTTCAGATTGCAGGTATTGCCGGGAAGTGGTTTGTCGGGTCTTCCGCACCGCCCAGCGGAGACATTGGTGAATACGCACCGGATCGGGCACTTGGAGCGATTGGCGACAGTGCAATTGTTGACGCCGCAGGTTTCGGTGCCATGGCACTTTCCTACGCACCTGACCAACAAAAAGCATTTGAGGGGTTCGTACCGGACGACGCATTTGAACTGCCAGGATTGCTCTTGCCGAAAGTTCATTCTGGTTTCACTGACCTCGGTATACGTGTTGGGATGAGTGCGCGTGCTGTTCAAGCAACGCGACGGACTCCTGTCGTCGCTCTGGGAATTCTTGACAGAGATGGTATTGCAGGACGTCTGGGCGGCGGTATTTTCCGTTATCCTCCCGACGTTTTCGATACGATTTCAAAACATTTGGACTGAACCGTGACTACACTCAATGAATTGTCGCTTAAAGTTGCAAGCGACATGATTGCCCGGGATGAGATCAGCCCGAATGAACTCCTTGCGGACTGTTTTGCGCGGATTCATCTGCGTCACCGCGAGGTGCTTGCCTTTACACATTTTGATGAGGATCGATCGATCTATCAGCTGTCTCAACTGAGGGCAACCCAATCCGCCGGACCGCTTGTCGGAATTCCTGTCGGAATCAAGGACATTATGGATACCTCTGAGTTCCCGACCACGAAGGGATCATCGATCTACACCGATGAATATCCTCAGCGAGACGCGGCCTGTGTCACGATGTGTAAGAATGCCGGTTGCATCATTCCCGGAAAGACGGAAACAACCGAATTTGCGTACTTCTCTCCGGGCCGAACGCGAAATCCGCATAACCTGTCCCATACTCCGGGCGGTTCATCCATGGGATCGGCCGCGGCGGTAGCGGATTTCATGTTGCCATTGGCACTCGGCTCCCAGACTGCGGCATCAGTCATCCGTCCAGCTGCCTATTGCGGTGTGGTCGGTTACAAGGCGAGTCATGGACTGTTCAGTTTGGAAGGAGTCTGTGGATTGGCCCAGAGTCTGGACTCACTGGGTTTCTTCGTTCGAGAGGTCGAAGATTTACAGGTGCTTCGCAAAGTGTTTCTTGGTGTAGCTGACCAAGATCGGGATTCATTCACAAATCTTCGTGTCGGTCTGGTTAGAACGCCTCACTGGAACGAGGCTGAACCTTACCAACGGGAAATCGTCGAATCGACGGCAAAGCGATTGTCGCACAATGGCTGCGATGTGGAGGAGGTTCAGGTCGGACCATCTGATGATGCGCTTACCGCCGCCCAGATCACGGTTATGGCATACGAGGTCAGTCGTTCACTGGATAGCGAATATACGATGTTCTATGATTTGCTGAGTGATCAGATCAAGGATCTGATTGAATCGGGTCGAAAGACGAGTTTCGATGAGTACATCAATGCGCGCAGTCTGGCCCGGACATGGCAACAGAAACTTGCGACAGTACATGAGCAGTTTGATGTTCTGCTGACTGCAAGCGCTCCGGGTGAGGCACCTTCAGGGCTAGATTCTACCGGTGACCCGATATTCAGTCGAATGTGGACTTTGTTACAGGTTCCATCCATTAGTTTGCCGGCAGGCTTCGGCCCCAATAAGCTACCATTGGGCATTCAGCTCATCGGTGCCTACAACAAGGACGATGTCCTGATCGATAACGCCCGGAAAGTTGCACAAGTGTTATGACTGAATACTCCCGACCCGAACTGAATCAGACCAGATTCTGGACCGAATTGGATTTCGTCTCACCGGGGAAGCGTTCGGGAGAACTCAAGTGTAAATATTCGAATAACGAACTGGCACTTGGGATCATTCCAATTCCCGCGGCGGTCATCATAAATGGAAGTGGTCCGACGGTGCTGATGATCGGTGGCGTCCATGGCGACGAATACGAGGGTCCGGTGGCCTTGCTCAAGTTTTTCCATCAGGTTGATGTGAGCGAGGTGAGCGGAAGGATCATCATGCTTCCCGCATTGAACTTTCCGGCTGTCGACCGCGGATCAAGGGTATCGCCATGGGATGATGGCAATCTCAACAGAGCCTTCCCCGGTGATGCGAACGGCGGTCCGACTGAAATGATCGCCAATCTGGTGGAATCAGCGATCATGCCGGTTTGTGATGGGGTCCTGGACCTGCACTCCGGTGGTAAGGCCGCCTGGTTTACACCGTGTTCGATGGCCATGAAAGGTGATGATGAGATTCTTACTGGGCGGAATCTTGAACTTGCTGATGTATTCGGAACTGATATTGTCTGGCTGATGGGTGAGTTAAGCGACGATCGAAGTGTCAACAACGGTGCGCTTCGGAACAATATTCCAATGATTTCGGTGGAACTAGGTGGTGGCGGTCAGGTCACACCGGAGACTTTGAGAGCCGGGGAAGCCGGTATGCACAACTTCCTGCGATATTTTGGTGTGCTTGAAGGCAAACCGCAGCCGAGAAGTCATGCCGCGAAGTATCTGGAGTTCAACTCTCCGTCGCAGTCAAGCTATGCCCCGCACAGAGGCCTGTTCGAACCTTGTTTCACACCGGGTGACAACGTTACCGCCGGCGAAGTTGCAGGTTACATTCATCACTTTGAGGATATTTCCAAGCCTCCGACTGCAATCAGATTTCCTATCGATGGTATCGCCATGATGCGTTGCCACCGGGGACTGGTGGAACACGGAGAACTGTTGGGTATGTTCGGCTTGGAGGTTGACCCGTCGAACCGGCAATAAGGGATCTCGACCAGCAAACCCCTGTCAGCGGGCCGGAATCAGCCAGGTTTCGGAAATCGCCATAAATGCGGTGCTCATTTCCTTGCCGAAGAATTGTCTTGTTGCAACTGAGCCTGAAAATGGTTTGCCATTGACAGAAATGGCGGCATCTTTCGCCTCTAGGAAAACACTGTACATCTCGTGCTCACCTGTAGCCGACGCTTCGGCTGCCACTTCTGCGGCAAACGGTTCTTGAAGCTGACTCCAGACCATCGTTACCTCCAGATCATCACCGGACACCACTGTTTCGATCCATTCATCACGAAGATCACCGCTTGTGTACGCCTTTTCGATTAGTCGGAAAGTCATCGCATCCAGTCCCTTGCGGCCCTTAAAGGACGGGAACTTGGACAAGTAGTCCCGAATCAGGTAATGTGTCAATTCATCATTGTTGGTGAGGCAAATGTTATTGGCATCGGGTAATCCCAAAGGATCGTCCGGCTGTTCCAGGACGATCATCGTCTCGCCGGTTCCATGTGGAGAGAGATTGACGCTGAAATATATACCGAGCGATGACCAGTCTCCAGCCGGATCTTGTTTCAGGTAAATTCCGGGATTATCTCCCGACCATTCGACTTTTCCAGGGTTTACAGGTCTGTATGGGTCCATGTCTTAACCTCCAAATCTCACCAATGTCCTTGCAGCATCCCGCGAGTGAAAACGTTGATAAGCTCGCACTTTGTCATTCACAATCAGAACCGACGGTGAACTTTGGTGAAAATGAGTATGCAGTCGTCATTTCGCTCACCTTACAGTATCTCGATAGTCCGGCAGCGCCGATTTGAGAAATATGCAGTGAGAATTCAGTCGAAAGTATAGCAAACAGTTGCATCACGAACGGAGCCAGATTCGACTCCTGCATCCGTTCGAATTCTGTCAGGACTGCTGACATTTCCAATTTATCTTGGTATCTGCATCACGGATTGCGAAGTTACTGTGCAGGGCGGCTCGGTCGTATCGTCCGACTCATAATTTGAGGCATTTTCGTTAACTGAAAACCGTTGGTATGACTCGCGATCGCAAGGGGGC
>JAPPIB010000024.1 GCA_028820695.1 Acidiferrobacterales bacterium
CGCCTCCATCTTCAGCTCCGCGGAATCCTTCGCCATGATCCGCGGCGGCCACGTGAACCTCACGGTGCTGGGCGCATTCGAAGTGGACGTGGAAGGCAACATCGCCTCCTGGATGATTCCGGGCAAACTGGTGAAAGGCATGGGCGGCGCCATGGACCTGGTGGCCGGGGCGGACAACATCATCGTCACCATGACACACGCCAGCAAGAGCGGGGCATCCAAGTTGTTGCCGGAATGTACCCTGCCCCTGACGGGCGCGGGCTGTATTCACAAGGTTGTTACCGACCTTGCCTACGTGGAGATCAACGATGGGAAGTTCTGGTTGAAGGAACGGGCGCCGGGGGTGAGTGTGGATGAGATTGTGAGCAAGACTGCGGGGGAGATGGTGGTGCCGGAGAGGGTGGAAGAGATGGGATTTTAGGGGGGTATGTCAAGGACGACTGATGTTACCAGCGAAGTTGTATACTAAGAACAAATTACGCTTCATGCTCCACAAAAATTTATTCATTGACTACACTTTCCCCTCATGACTGATCAACTTGACTTGAAAAAGACTTACCGGGCTATCCTGGATGCTGCGCGTGACCAACGTTTTATAAGCTACGGAGATTTGGCGAATGCAAATGATGCTGAGTGGAACAAGGTTCGCTATAAAATGAACCTGCACCTTGGACAATTAGTTGAATTCGCCGTCGCAAATGACTGGCCACTTCTAAGTGCGATTGTCGTTAACAAAAAGGATACCAAGAACGGGGATCTTAAAGGCAAAGCTCTCAAGGGGTTTATTGACTTTGCAAAAAAACTGGACTTCGATATCGGCGATCAAACTTCATTTGTTAAACAGCAGCAACAAGAGATATTTAAATGGGCACAAAACGCGCCTGATGAGTTAGAAATCAATGAAGACGAGACCGCAGACCAGTCCGCTCCATCCGAGAATAGCGCAAGTGACCTCTTTGATGATCCAAATCGGCAATTCTGGTTTGTCGGTGCAAATTGGGATGGCGATGACCAAACTGAACGCTTTATTTCTGAAGGCATCTGGCAGAACGGACATAAGGATAAATTCTCTGAACTTGTCGCCCGCATCAAGCCAGGAGACCTGATCGCAATAAAATCGACTTTCAAACAAATAAATAATCTTCCTTTTGATAATCAGAATAAAGTTGTATCGTGCATGCACATTAAGGCAATAGGTACTGTGGTTGAGCCCACCGAAGATGGTAAAACCATCAAAGTCGACTGGCAGTTGTTTGATGATCCTAAAACCTGGTACTTCTCTACTGGTCGTTATTTCTACGCTATAAGTGAAGCGGTTGCCTCTGACGACCACGCACGCCGCCTTATCCAGTTTGCTTTTGGCGATCATAAGCAAGACTACGAGTTCTGGCTTCGTCAACCTCGGTGGGCCGAACAGTACCGTACCGTCAGCACGACCCCTGCCTATATCGCGGATGACCAAGAGGAAGCAGACACCGATAGCGAAGAAATTGAATTCGAGCCCTATGAAATCAGTGACATTTTGGACGATGGTTGCTTTCTCTCCGAAGAGGCTCTTAAGTCAGCTCTTTCTAGGCTGCGCGAAAAAAAGAACCTGATTTTGCAAGGCCCACCTGGTACTGGTAAGACATGGCTCGCTAAGCGTCTTGGTTATCTCCTCGTCGGCACAAAAGACCGTGAAATCACACGCAAGTGTATGCGTTCAGTCCAGTTCCACCCATCACTGTCTTACGAAGACTTCGTAAGGGGTTGGAGGCCGGATGGCGACGGGAGACTATCACTCACTGACGGCATTTTCCTTGAAGCCGTTAAAAAAGCCGAACGAGCCGAACCTGACAGCCCGTTTATTATAGCCATTGAGGAAATCAATCGCGGCAATCCAGTACAGATTTTCGGAGAAATGCTCACCCTCTTGGAAAAAGACAAACGCAAGGAAGGCGAAGCGATAGAACTCGCCTACAGGCGTAGTGAGACAGAACGAATCTTTATACCGAACAATCTTTATGTAATCGGCACCATGAATATTGCTGACCGCTCGCTTGCGCTTGTCGATTTCGCCCTCCGTCGGCGCTTTGCTTTCGTGTCTCTTGAACCCGTCTTCAATGAGACATGGCTGGAATGGTGCGTCAAACAATCGGGCGTGGATAAAGAAGTACTGTCACGAATCCAGGAGCGTATGATCAAGCTAAACAAGGAAATAGCTGAAGATCGCACGCTTGGTGAACAATTCAAAATTGGCCACAGCTATGTAACTCCCGCGCCTGGTGAGCAGGTTGTGGATACCCAAACATGGTTTACTGAAATCGTCGAAACTGAGATTGCTCCACTACTAGAAGAATATTGGTTCGAAAATCCCGATAAAGCAGCCTCATCTAAAAATAATCTCCTGCAAGATTTATGAGCGAAGCTGCTCTTTCTGGAACCAACTCAGAGGATGAGACGCCCCTGGTTTACGACAAAATACCGGTACGAAATGTCTGGTTTTTATTCCTCTTTGCTTACAACCTGGCGCATTTTCATGGTCGTTTTGAAGCAGAAATTGAGGATTCCCCTGATTTCAAGTCTTTAATTGCAAGGTTACTCTGCCATGTCGTCGAAACCAGGCTGAGACGCAATCTCAGTTTTGGATATCGACGAAGAGAGGATACGCTGAAGCGAGTACGGGGTCGGATCGATCTTCTAAAGACAGAATCCCATGCTCTTCTCAGTCGCGGTGAAATCGCCTGTCGATTTGATGAGTTAACCATAGATACTCCTCGTAACCGCTTTGTCCGTGCCGCATTGACTGCACTTAGCAGGCTGCTTAATGAGCCGGCACTTAGTCATAATGCCAGAATGCTTGCGGGCGCTCTTGGTCGTGCCGGCGTAAGTGGATTAAAGCCATCACGCGCAGAAATTACATCAGACCAGATTGCACGTCACGAGTCTGGGGATCGGCTCATGGTATCACTCGCCAAAGCGGTCTTTGATCTTGTTCTGCCAACAGAGCAAGAAGGAGTGCGGGCACTCTTAAAAGCTGAGCGCGGTCAGACTGAGTTCCACAAACTTTTTGAAAAGGCGATTGGTAATTTCTTCACCGTTGAGTTGCCACGGGAGGAAGGTTGGCGTGTTTATCCAGGTAAACAGATTTATTGGCCGACCGGCGTAGCATCTGCTGGTATCAATGAGTATATGCCCAAGATGATTACCGATATTATTCTTGAAAACGAACAAAACGCTCGCCGGATCATTATTGATACCAAATTTACGGATATCCTCGTCAAGCCGTATTACGGAGACAAACAGAAATTTAATTCAGACTACATTTTCCAACTTTACTCTTATCTTCGCAGTCAGGAACTACCAAATGACCCGCTTTCACGCTCTTCCGAAGGTATGCTTCTCTATCCAGCAGTAGGGGTCGACATTGATGAAGCGGCTGAACTACAGGGTCACATCGTAAGGTTCGTAACTATCAATCTTGCCGAACCTACAAATGTTGTAGTCGAAAAGCTGAGACGACTGCCAGTTCAGAGCACGCTCTATGGTTCAACGACTTCAGAAGTGGAACTTGAGAATATCAGCACAGGCGGCACCCCACACCAGCATTGATGAGATACCGCGGGGAGATGGTGGTGCCTTACACGGCGGGGGAGATGGGGTTTTGAGTAAGTCTTGACGCGTGGCTGCTATGATTTGAAAAACGTATATAGCTGGACAATAAAAAAAGCGATTGCAGGCAACCCTAAAAATAGAGTAAGAACCGATCCCAGTATCCAGTTTTTTAATTTCTCTATGTCTTCCTTAGTGGCCATAGTGTCTGCCACATTTTCCACTCGCTCTTGAATTACAGCCAGATGAATTTCAACATTGCGCAATCTGGCTTCCCAATCTCCAGAACCATTTCCATTGTCATGCGTAGATGCACGACCCCTACCTGGGCGACGATTCATATCCACAACATTAGACATTATTTTTCTTCTCCTTACGAGCTAACCATTCCCATAATGTATTGTTATGCCAGCCATCATACCATTCTACTGATATAACAATTCCGGTGATTTTTTCATCATCGTTCATTCCAACCATGTCTGAAATTTCTGCTGTTAGATCAACATTTTTACCTGAGAAAAAAGCCACACGGTCATCAACGATGTAGTACGAACTTGCAGGGAATTGTTTTAATTTTTCCCAGTCATCAGGAGTAGGTTCGGAGAGAATGATAGCAAAAGTAGTCATACAATATACGCTCAGCTATCCATCACGATAGCGGCTCATTTGTGATAAAGAATATAGTTTCGATTCAGGAAATAAAGTGTACCATCCTTACGAAGGTGAAGCTATCTGTAGAATGTGGGACCCAACAAGTTTTACGACAAAAATTTGTGAGAACGCACAATAAAAAACGGTGCCAGTTACTCGCCCGCAAAACGGGGCATTCTACTCATAATACCAGTCTTTATATGCCTACCCATTCTAGTCGGCTGGAGTCGGTATCCTGTTCGACCTCAAGCCACAGTGCTATGGCCTCTTCCATCCTCTCCATTAGCTGGTCAACCGACCTGGCCTGGGAGTGGCATCCCGGCAGCGCAGGGATGCTGCCGACATAGTAACCATCCTCATCTTTCTCGATGAGAAGCGCGTACTCATTTTTCATTTTCGTCCGTATGTTATAAATTACTTTCAAGTGAAAGTTAAATCAAGGTACAGTTTTGGCTAACAAACGCTCATGATCAGGACTCTGCACACCC
>JAPPIB010000025.1 GCA_028820695.1 Acidiferrobacterales bacterium
TAGAAAATGCCGCTTCGGTGTGTCAAAATGACAACTCGGAGACACGAATACGCACTCAAATCGTCTTGTTAAAAAGATCCACCCTCAGACGTTGACGGATTACTCAGTCCAAAAAAGAATAAATTTGCCTTGCAACACTAGTGTATTTGGTTGCGAAATGAATTCGCTCGCATTTTGCAGCTGTGGCAATCGCTCAATTCAGTATACGCGGTAGCCGGATTCTCCATCCCACACTGGATTTGCAATCCATAGACAATCGAAAGAAACACCAACCGGTCACCCGAACCTGAAGATCAAAACGACGTGTTCAAGAAATTCTCCTTTGATCTCACTGCATCAGTGCGTCCATTCGTTCGGCTACGGACAATTAACGAGCAACGTTGTTATGGCAAAAACCGATTGCAGGATTATAATTTCGAGCCTGATCAAGTCAGTCGGTCCCACCGTGTTCGGTGACATCGGAGAGGAGACCGCTGCAAAGGTTGTCAATATTGGCATGCTGAAGAATCTCAGGGACGATGCACCTCAAAGCAATTGGTGATGATCCCTTGGGTTCAAATGCAAGATTTACCTGCACTGTGCACAACCCCTGCTTGAATGAAACCGGTCCGTAAGTTATGACGAATTTCGTTGATTGTGTCGTTCTAAAAGAAAAGTCCGAGGCGATGACCACTCCACCCTACCCTGGAGAACTGGGCGTACGGATTGTGGAAAACGTTTCGAAAGAGGGTTGGAAACAATGGTTGGAGCGACTGGTAACGATAATTAATGAGAATCAGTTGGCTACCAGCGACCCGGACACACACAAATTGATTGAACAGCATATGCTGGGCTTTCTATTTGGTGAAGGTGATTTGGGAAATCTGCCTCCTGGGTTTACGACTCAACGGAAGAAGTGATGCGATCTCGGCTTAGGCGGTGTTGAATCGTCTGGTTGAAGATTCTGCGCGAATGAATCGGTTTGCCTTCAAGATAGTGATCGATGACCGCTGCGAGCAATTGTTTGCTTTCTGACCGGACCTTTTTGGTCTTGAATTCTTCTCGCGCCACTGACAATAGCGTTTCACCTGACACCACAACAGCCTCGTCGCCGTTCGCCTGTACAGGCCCTCTTGCGAAGTCATAGGTATAGACATTGGACGGGTCGATCGGTAAATTGGAGTCCGACTCGGATGTCAGTTGAAGGGCATATCCCAATTCCTGCAGGAACACTTTCTCGAATACTCGCAATGTGTGAAATTCACTGGACGGCTCTTTCAATCGTTCCAAAGCGAGATAGTAAGCGTCAAACAGAACCTCGTGAGGGTCCCTGTCGAGCAGCAAACGGATCAGCAACTCATTTAGATAGTATCGACAGTAAAGCCGCTCACTTTCGATCCACTGGCTATCGGAATCACATTTCAATGCGGTGAGAGTCGGTACATTGCCCTTTCCGGACCAATTCGCAGACAAGCGTTGAAATGGCCTGATCAGTCCCCTGAACCGCGAAGTTTTACGTCTCGCTCCCTTTGCAAGCAGGTTGATACGACCATAACTGCGGGTAAACATGTCCACGATCAGGCTGGATTCGGAGTACGGCGTGGTCCGCAACACGAAACAATCTTGTCGGTAGACACGCATCGGACTCAATCCGCCTCGGAATAACCGAAGTTTGAAATCGACTGCAAGTCGTCGGTCCAGCGAGCCCGGACCTTTACCCACAGATTCAGATGTACTTTGACACCTTGTTCAGCTTCGACTCTGCTTCGAACCTCGGTTCCAATTCTCTTTATCTTTGAGCCGCCTGCTCCGATTATGATTCGCTTCTGTCCTTTGGACTCCACCCATATTGTCGCTTCAATGTGCAGGAAGTTGTTTTCTCGATCATACTTTTCGATCTGTACTGCACTGGTATAGGGAATTTCGTCACCGTAGTAGCGGAAAATCTGTTCGCGAATCACCTCCGCCGCTTGAAAAATCTCACCTTTATCGGTAACCGTGCCCGACGGGAAGAGCGAGGGACCAGGCGGTAGATACTTCAGGATCACACTCTTCAACTCCTCGATATTCTCATCTTTGTGAGCCGAGACCGGCACAATATCGGTAATCTGTGTTCGTCCGGCGATATCGTGAATCATCGGGAGCAGAAGATTTTTATCTTTTACCCGGTCGATCATGGACAACACGACTATGAATGGCAGATTCTCATCCTGAATTCGTTCCAGGATCATATTGTCCTGCTCCCGCCAACCGCGACAGTCCACGACAAGAAGCACTAGGTCTGTACCGCTGACTCCAGCCGCGGCAGTCTTGAATACGGAACGGTCAATCAGACGTTTGTAGTTCGTGTTGAAGCCAGGCAGATCAATGAAGACGTACTGTCCGTGTGGGTCATTCAACACACCCATAATCCGATGACGGGTGGTATTGGCTTTCTTTGATGTGATGCTGACTTTCTGCTTGAGAAGACAGTTGAGCAAGGTAGATTTGCCAACGTTCGGGCGTCCGGCCAGAGCAATCATGCCGGAACGAAAATTATCGTCAGACGTTGTGCTGGCGGAGTAAGTCATAGGCTTGCGCAGCAGCGTCCTGCTCGGCTCGCTTCTTTGTGTTTCCTTGACCGGTAGCGGTGTCGACAAGACCGTCGACATGGCAGTTAACGGTAAAACTGGGATTATTGTAGTCACCGCTTACATCTACGGTAATGTAAGTTGGAACTGGGAGCGAGCGCTGTTGCAAATACTCCTGCAACCGGCTCTTGGAGTCTTTGTAGTCGGTAATCGAGCTTTTCTCAATCAATGACCGAAACTTGTCAAGGATGAACTTTTGGGCGTTGTACATTCCGCCATCAAGATATATCGCGCCAATCAGCGCTTCAAGCGTATTCGGCAGAAGGTTTCGCCAAGCTTTGTGATTTTGTTTCGGGAATGACTTCCCGACTTTGACGTGGGTCTCCAGTGACATTCCGAGAGCCACACTATAGATGGCATCATGGTTGTTGACAATCCGGCTTCGCAGTTTGGTCAGTTCACCTGCGGTGGCGTCTGGATATTGGCCAAACAGATAGTCTGAAATGACCGCGGAAAGGACTGCATCGCCTAGAAATTCCAGGTTTTCGTTGTCCGGCTGTTCAGTGCTGCTGTGCGTAAGCGCTCGATGCAATAGTTGCGTGTTTTCAAATCGGTATCCAAGTACCAGTGAAATTTCATTTTGGTCAGAAATGTTCACTTGAACTTAAGGCACGAAACGGTAAGATTCACGGGCAGTTCATCGACACTGTCAAGAGTGATGCGGGTCGGGATTCGAATGAACCGCGAAGACTGTGCGATCACTCGATCGCAGCTGCAATGCGGCTCCAATTTACGCCATTCCCTCCAACTGAATCCCAGCTGAACCATATAAAGAAAGCCTTGCCAATCAGGTTTTCATCCGGAACGAACCCCCAGAATCGACTGTCATTACTATAGTCCCGATTGTCACCCATCACGAAATAGTGCCCTTCGGGAACCTTAAACTCCATATTCGAAGTCCATCTCTTCTCGTCAATCAGAATGGAATGAGATTCACTCGAATCGAATGACTCATTCAATCGTGTGGTTTCATTCCTTCTGCTTGCATTTGACACGACGACATAGGTTCCGGTAACTTCCTGCGCAACCTCATTTCCGTTGATATACAGCTTCTTTTCGTTATAGGCTACGGTATCGCCCGGCAATCCTACGACGCGTTTGATGAAATTGACGGCCCGGTCATGCGGATACTTGAATACCATCACGTCGCCATATTCCGGAGATCCGAATTCTAGAATCTTGTCATCGATAATGGGCAGGCGAAGCCCATATTTGTACTTGTTGACTAAAATGAAGTCTCCGATCTGCAAGGTGGGAAGCATCGACCCTGATGGAATTCGGAACGGCTCAACCACAAACGAACGAAGTGCGAAGACGATCAGCAGCACAGGAAAGAACGCCCGGGCATATTCGATCACCCAGTAGCCTGCCGCCTTTTTGCCCTCTTCAGATTGCATGAAAAAGAGATTTCTAATGACTTTTCGCCAAACCAGGTCGAGCAGCCAAATTAGCCCGGTTACGGAGACCGCGATTGCTAGGACGAGTGCAAAATCCATACGGAATTCAGTTTTACTGTTTTATGGGAATCACCAAAATGCAACAGCAGATATTGCTGTCCTTATTCAATTATTGGCACAAGATCAAAAGGTAGGAAACAGAAATGGATCCAATGACAATTATATGGAATTTGCTATTATTGCGTCATGAATTCTCATCGGACTCGTCCGTGTTCGACGTCTGCTCCCAGGGTTGATTCCTAAATCAGCCATGTCGCCGCGAAAACGGATACAGGCATGCTAAACACCTACGACGTCGTGATAGTCGGCAGTGGGCTTTCGGGCTTGACGGTTGCGCTCAAGTGCGCGAACGCGGGATTGACAGTCGCCATTGTTACAAAAGAGTCGGTTATCGAAAGCTCCAGTTACTATGCGCAAGGTGGTATTGCAGCGGTTTGGGATATAGACGATTCGTTCGAGTCGCATATCAACGACACCCTCAACGCCGGTGCGGGCCTGTGTGATTCATCGGTTGTCGAGTTCGTGGTATCCAAGGGGCCTGAATCAATCAATTGGCTGATTGAAAATGGAGTCATATTCAGCCGACGCGGCCAGGATTCGAGCCAACCGGACGAGTTTCACCTTACCCAGGAAGGCGGGCACAGTGCGAGAAGAATTATCCACGCGGAAGACGCGACAGGACAAAGAGTCGAGAGCACGTTGGAGTCCAGAATCCGCAGTCATCGAAAAATTGATATTTTCGAACAGTACATTGGGATCGAACTGATCACGAAGTCAAGATTGTCAGACGCGGGAGAAGACCGATGCCTTGGTCTCTATGCACTGAATATCGCTACCGAGGAGGTTGTCACCTTTGCCTCCAATGCCGTCGTCCTCGCCACCGGAGGGGCATCCAAAACCTATCTGTACACCAGCAATCCTGACACCTCGACCGGTGATGGCATCGCCATGGCGTGGCGAGCGGGCTGTCGCATCTCGAATATGGAGTTTGTTCAGTTTCATCCCACGTGTCTTTACCATCCACACGCGAAGTCGTTTCTCATCTCGGAGGCGGTTCGGGGCGAAGGGGGAAAACTGATTTTGCCGGACTCTTCCGAGTTCATGCACAAATATGACAAGCGAGGAGAGCTCGCACCTCGAGACATCGTTGCACGTGCAATCGACCATGAAATGAAACTGGGCGGACATGATTGTGTGTTGCTGGACATCACCATGAAGCCAGAGAAGTTTCTTCGTTCGCATTTCCCAAACATCTATGAAAAATGTCTTCACTTTGGAATTGATATTTCGAAAGACCCGGTGCCTGTCGTTCCAGCCGCACATTACTCCTGCGGCGGGGTGATAGTGAATCAGAGCGGACAGACAGACCTGGCAGGATTGTATTGTGTCGGGGAAAGTGCGTGTACCGGCCTGCATGGAGCGAACAGACTGGCGAGCAACTCCTTGCTCGAATGTATAGTTTTCGCTGACTCTGCGTTCGAGGATATTCGGATTAATGCGACAGGCAGAGAAATACCACAACTGCAGATTCCGCAATGGGATGAAAGTCGCGTTACCGACCCTGACGAGCTTGTCGTGGTATCCCACAATTGGGATGAATTGCGAAGATTCATGTGGGATTACGTTGGTATTGTACGCACCCAGAAGCGGCTCGAACGAGCACTGCGCCGCGTTGATCTTCTGTCGGATGAAGTGCGAGACTTCTATAGCCAGTTCCGGGTCAATCGAGACTTGATCGAATTGAGAAACTTGGTACTTGTTTCAGAACTGACAGTGAGATGTGCGCTCGCAAGACACGAAAGCAGAGGGTTGCATTTTGTGCTGGATTATCCCGGGCTCGATCCCGCCGGTGCAAAGAATACGGTGCTGACTCCGAATTGACGTCACAGTGATGTGACGCTGCAGTGGCCGTCAGGCCACATCGTCCGCAGGGTGCCAAATTTTCTCGTCGACCAACTGCTCTACCGGTCTTCCATCATCCGTAGCGGCAACACCTTGCCTGACAGCAATGTCAGCGACCGCGATTGCAATCTCTCTGCTGAGAGCTCGAATTTCTGTCAGTGGTGGCAGTAAGGACGAACCGGGTATACTGACATTGGATTGTGAGTGACCGATTACCGTTGCGGCCGCCGTAAACATTTCGTTGGTCACCTTTCTTGCCTTGACCGAAATGAGACCAAGGCCGATGCCTGGAAATGCGTACGCGTTGTTGCATTGGGCAATGTTGTGCACGACCCCGTCGTATTCGATCGGGTCAAATGGACTGCCGGTTGCGACGATAGCTTTTCCATTGCTCCACTCGAGAAGATCCGACGGCAACGCCTCAGTCCTGTCAGTCGGGTTTGACAGAGGGAATATGCAAGGACGGTCGCAAGTCGAACACATGAGCTTGACGAGTTCCTCGGTAAAGTAATTCTTCTGTCCGCTGACTCCGATCAGGATGTCCGGCCTGACGTTTCGAACGGTGTCGAGCAGACGGAAATCCCCTTCCCAACCTGAGAGTTCGGCCTGACGTTTGACGAACGCTTTCTGACCGGAACGAATACGCTCCGAGCCGTCGTGAATCAGCCCCTTGCTATTCATCAGGTAAATTCTGCTATGGGCACTGTCGTGATCCAATCCTTCATTAATCATCGCATCCGCACAGCCCTTTGCGATTCCGGTACCAGCGGCACCGGCACCTACAACGACAATTCTGGAATCGCAAATCGGGTTGCCGGTTACCCTGCATGCAGCAATCAGACTTCCAACTGTTACCGCTGCGGTTCCCTGTATGTCATCGTTGAAGCAACATATTCTGTCAATGTAGTTGTCTAGAATTCTCTGTGAGTTTGACGCTCCGAAATCCTCGAACTGAATAACTGCATCAGGCCATCGACGGTGAATGGATGCCAGTGCAGTCTCGAGGAACTCATAATATTCGTCGCCCTGGATCCGTTCATGTTTCCACCCGACATACAGATCGTTATCAAGTAGTTTTTGGTTATTCGTTCCGACGTCAAGTGCGATTGGCAATGTCGTGATCGGGTGTATTCCACCCAAGGCCGAATAAAGACTCAGTTTTCCGATCGGAATGCCCATTCCGCCGACTCCCTGATCACCAAGTCCTAAAATTGCCTCTCCATCTGTGATAACGATGACCTCGATCGAATCTGTGCGCACATTGGAAATTGCGGTTTCGATCATGTCACGCTCCGGATAGCTCAAAAAAAGCCCTCGCGGCCTTCGGTAAATCTCCGAAAAGTACTCGCAGGCAGCACCGACTGTGGGTGTGTAGATGACTGGGAGCATCTCGTCTGCATTGTCGATGATCAATTGAAAAAACAGATTTTCATTCAAGTCTTGCAGTTGTCGCAAATAGATATGTCGTTCGAGATTGGTCGGCTTTTCCGAATATGCCTGATAGGCGCGGTCAACTTGGACTGCCAGGGACTCTTCGCAGTATGGCAGCAAGCCCAGCAACCTGCGATCAACTCTTTCCTTTCGCGTGAATGAGGTTCCCTTATTGAACTGCGGCAAAGTCAGGAGCAACCGTCCTTGCTGCAGATGTGCCGGTAAATTGCTGACTCCCATTTACACAAGCCCGGATCGATTTTCAGACAATTGACAGTTTCTGATCTTGCCGATGAGATCAGAATACTCATCACGATAGGTTTGAATGCCAAATACCAGCCAGTCGTTGAGATCGCAGTGGTTGTGCTCCAGCAGTTTTTCGAACGTACGTCGCTCCGAACCTGACACGGAATGGTATCCGTGTTCCAGAAATCGAAATAAAATCAACTCGAGTTCCCGGGAACCGAGCCTGCATCGCCATATCAGTCGATTCATTTCCCGGCGACTCAGATTATCTGCGGCCATCATGTTCGCAATGCTATGAGTTTCTTGATTTCCGCTATGGCCTTGCCCGGATTAAGATGCTTTGGACAAGTGTTGGTACAGTTCATGATGGTATGACAGCGGTAAAGACGAAATGGATCCTGAAGTTCATCAAGTCGGTTACCGACCGCTTCATCGCGGCTGTCTGCGATCCAGCGATAAGCCTGCAAAAGAATAGCGGGCCCAAGGTAGCGATCGCTGTTCCACCAGTAACTCGGGCAACTTGTTGAACAGCAGGCGCATAGAATACACTCGTAGAGTCCATCCAGTTGCTGTCGCTCATCAATTGACTGTAGATTCTCCCGACTTGCCGAAGGAACGGACTGTTGCTGCAACCACGGCTTGATTGATTCGTACTGGGCGTAAAAATGGGTAAGATCAGGCACCAGATCCTTGACGACAGGCAGGTGTGGCAAGGGGTAGATCCTGACGGCTGATTTGAGTTCGGCGATGGGCTTGATGCAGGCCAACGTATTGGTGCCATTGATGTTCATCGCACAAGAACCACAAATTCCTTCTCGACATGACCTGCGGAACGTCAGGGAGGGGTCGATCTCACTTTTGATCTTGATCAATGCATCAAGCACCATGAAACCGCAATCATCCAAGTCGACTTCAAACGAGTCGAGTTTGGGAGATGAATCGTCTTCCGGGTTCCAGCGATAAATCTTAAAGACCCGCTTGCGCTTCACCGAACCCGGCAAGGTGTGCTGTTCGCCCTGAACAACTGTTGAGTTCTTTGGAAGTCTGATTTTTGCCACGGTTACGGTTTCCCCTATTTCAGTAGACTCTTGCCCGAGGTGCAATCAAGTCAACCTCTTCGGTCAATGTGTACAGGTGCACGGGTCGGTAGTCCAGCTCAACTGTTCCATCGCCGCCAAACCACGACAACGTGTGTTTCATCCAGTTTTCATCATCCCGTTCGGTATAGTCATCCCGGGCGTGCGCCCCTCGGCTCTCTGTCCGATTCGCTGCAGAGATGACAGTTGTCAGTGCCTGGCGCATCAAATTATCCAATTCCAATGTCTCTACTAGATCCGTGTTCCAGATCAGGGAGCGATCGGTAGTGCAGATATCGTCCATGTCGTTCCAGACATCTAGCAACTTGCGGACACCCTCATCCAACAATTCCTGCGTGCGAAATACGGCGCAGTGAGTCTGCATGATTCTTTGCATGCGGTCCCGAATCTGCGAAGTCGGGCTGTTGCCTGAACTGAATCTGAGGCGGTCGAAGTGCTCAATGGCCTCTACTTCAATATTTCGCGGGAGAGAACGTCTGGCTTCCGTTCCGTCCACCAGCTGTCTGGCACGCACGGCTGCCGAACGACCGAACACAACGAGGTCCAGCAAAGAGTTGGAGCCAAGACGATTAGCGCCGTGGACAGAAACGCAACCGGTCTCACCGATTGCCATCAACCCCGGGATTACGCAATTGTCATCACCATCTTTACGGGTGACAACCTCGGCCTTATGATTGGTCGGTATTCCACCCATGTTATAGTGAACGGTCGGTAACACCGGAATCGGAGTGGCGGTCGCGTCGACTCCGGCAAATATTCTCGCGGTTTCCGTAATGCCGGGCAATCTTTCGTGAATCACTTCAGGTCCGAGGTGTTCCAGGTGCAGATGAATGTGATCAGCTCGCGCACCGACGCCCCTGCCAGCATTGATTTCCATTGTCATGGATCGGCTGACCACATCCCGCGAAGCCAGATCCTTGGCATTTGGAGCGTAGCGTTCCATAAACCGCTCCCCGTCAGAATTTGTAAGGTAACCGCCCTCGCCTCTCGCACCTTCAGTGATCAGACAGCCTGATCCATATATCCCGGTCGGATGGAACTGTACAAATTCCATATCCTGCAGCGGCAGTCCGGCTCGCAATGCCATGGCATTGCCGTCTCCAGTGCAGGTGTGAGCGGAAGTGCACGAGAAATAAGCTCTTCCGTACCCTCCAGTCGCCAGTACTACGATTTTGGACTGAAATCGATGCAATGTGCCATCGTCCAGACACCAGGCGAGAACACCACGGCATTCGCCATTGTCCATCAGCAGATCGAGCGCGAAATATTCAATGTAGAACTCAGCCCGGTGTTTCAACGCCTGTTGATACAAGGTGTGCAGGATTGCATGGCCGGTACGATCAGCTGCCGCACAGGTGCGCATTGCCTGCCCCTCGCCGAAATGTGTGGTCATGCCCCCGAATGCTCGCTGATAGATGCGCCCGTCTTCTGTTCTTGAAAATGGCACGCCATAGTGCTCCAGTTCAATCACCGCTTCCGGCGCTTCCTTGCACATGTATTCGATTGCATCCTGATCACCGAGCCAGTCAGACCCCTTTACGGTGTCATACATATGCCATCGCCAATCATCCTCACTCATATTTCCAAGCGCGGCACTGATACCGCCCTGTGCAGCAACAGTGTGACTCCTGGTGGGGAATACTTTGGTAATGCATGCTGTGGACAGGTTTTCAAACGCAGCGCCGAAAGTCGCCCTGAGCCCGGCACCTCCCGCACCGACGACTACCACATCATAATTATGATCGATGATCTTGTAGGAACTGATACTCACGGAACCAGCTAACCCAGTGCGACACGCAATATTGAGATTGTGCTGGAAATCACAAGTATCACGGATAGAGACTTGACAGCGAGAATGGTGCCAACCTTCAACCCTTCATGATGCAGGTAATCTTCCACGACGACTTGGAGGCCAAGCTGTGCGTGGTAGAAAAGCGAAACTATGAATGCGATCAGCAATGTTGCCGTGAACGGCGACTCCATCCATGTGCGAACATCAGCGAAGCATTCACCGGTGAGCGCTGAAATTGAGAAGGTAAACCATAATGTCAGCGGAACCAATGCCAACGCAGTCAGGCGCTGCCACCACCAATGGGCGGATCCATCCTTAGCCGAGCCAAGCCCGATCACTCTCGCCAATGGAGTCTTGTAGCTCATTGCATGATCAACCGCAAGCCGTGTAACCAACAGTCCAGACGACGATGGTCAGAATGAACGAACAGGTTATTGCAACCCACCCGCTTCGGTAAACTTGCGTGATCTCGAATCCTTTACCGGAATCCCAGAAAAGATGTCGGATACCGTTGCACAGGTGATAAAACAAATTCAGAGTCCAGATGAACAGGAACAGGCGACCGGTGACTCCAGAGAGAAATTCGAATATTCTGTTCGATAAATCAGGGTTGTATGCGATCGCACTGAGCCATAACGCAATCAGAACCGCACCGAAAGCAAGAACGACACCCGTAATACGGTGAAGTATTGACATTACGGACGTCAGTTGAGGCCTGTAAATCTGTATATGGGGTGAGACTGGACGATTCGAGGGATTCATGCCCGAATTATTTCTCTATAGCCAATATTGCCGGTGGCCGTGCAGATTTGACACTGCTGCGTTCGGAATCTGCTCGGTTCTTATCTGAAACTTCGACATAAGGAAGAGATCGCATCAGAAATCTATACATCTGCCATTCTTCTCCCAGTCTCCATATCGCGTCGGATCCGGACGCTGACCGTTCGTTGAACCTTCTTTCGAAGGCTCATGATCGCGTCGTTCAAGTTTTGTAGTTCGCTCGATGTTGAGCGGCTTGCTGCGGTTCTGCTCGTTCAAACTAAATGCCGTGAACCCTTGAAATTGAATGACTTGCAACTATTTGAATATTATATCTGTCAATCTAATGCTTGATTGGATGTTTGTAGGTCGATGTTTCGCAATTCAAGATCTGTCGTTGTTCGAATTTCTTCCACGATTGACGAATGCAAGATTAAACGGCGGTAATTCGAAAGGAATAACCTTTCAAGTGCTTCGACAACTGTAGCCTGGCGATCGCATCGGACTCGATCCGTGGAGTATCGTTTAGAATTCGAACAGGCGATGTTGTGTATCATCTTGACTTGGACACGTAGTTGGCGATTGCTGCGGCGCTTCACAGAATCCACTTCAGAATTGATTTATTATTTAATTAAAACAATCAATAAACCATAATTATTAAAGTAAAAGCCAAGTAATCAGCTCTCTGGATGAGTCGCTGACAGGAAACAATCTTTTTGACGGGCCGACAGGGGAAAATGAAAATAACCAGACTCAACCACTACGGTACTGTTTGCGTATCTGGTGCCGATGCCGACAATTTTCTGCAGCGTCAGTTCACCAGCGACATATGCGAGATCACCTCTGAACGTGGTGGCATCTCGGCATATCTGAATCCGAAGGGTCGTATTCTTGCCAATTTCATCATTTTCAGGAAAGACGATAGTTTCTATCTGATCTTGTCCGCAGATCTTGTGGAATCATTCTCAGATCGATTGCGGAAGTTTGTATTTCGAGACAAAGTCAACATTTCGATCCAGTCAGAATCGCAGATTGTGGGGGTGCTGAATGACGAACGGATGGGATTGTCTGATCTGCTCCCGGATCATGCGTTTCACGTGATGCATGATGATTTTTTCACATATATTCGAGTGCCTGGAATACCCAGACGAATCGCTGTGTACGGTGACAAACGCAATTTTGAGCGTTACTCAGGACAGTTCGACGAAAGTCTCACGGCTCAATGGAAGCAGGCTGACATTGACTGCATGCATCCGCTCATCAATTCATATACCACGGAAGAATTGATATTGCAGGCAACCAATCTGGACCTGACCGGTGCGGTGAGTTTTACCAAGGGTTGCTATCCAGGACAGGAAATTGTCGCGAGGCTGCATTACAAAGGCGGTGTCAACCGACGAATGTTTCAGGCATCGGTGCCTGGAGATGACCGGTCGCAGTCAGGTTCCCTGATCTACTGTGATGAAGTGCCTGGCAGGCAAACCGGCTCGGTCGTCAATTCTGTGCGTCCAAATGAGTTTGGAGATAAGAATCTTCTTGTTTCTCTTCCGCTCAAGTTCCTGGGACACGACCGCCTGCGATTGGAGGACGGAACGAACTTGCAATTGAGGCTGGATGGGATTCCCTATGCGATTCCGGAACTGGAAAGAAACTGATCTTCAGTTATCCGGACCCGGCCGCTTGTCAGTTTCGATAATTCGATAGAAAACCTCACCTTCCTTGATCAGTCCCAATTCCATTCTCGCCCGCTCCTCCATAGTTTCGTTATCAGTCTGCAAGTCAATCACTTCCGCTTTCAGTACATCATTTCGTTTGGACAGTTCGACGTTGCGCTGCTGTTCCACTTCGATCAACGACCGGGTTTCCTCAAGTGTTGCCACCGAATTCTTCCCGGCCCAGAAAGCATACTGGAGACCACCGGCGATTACAGCCAGAACCAAGAAAACGATCAACCTTTTGCCCTTCACGACATTCACTCCATGCCATCACTGCGGGATTGGGCAGGTGACCGCACCCCTCCCAACTGCGACTCTATGCGCAACAGACGATTATATTTGGCAGTTCGTTCGGACCTGCACGGAGCGCCTGTCTTGATCTGACCCGATGCAGTTGCAACAGCAAGGTCTGCGATCGTGGTATCTTCCGTCTCACCGGATCTATGGGAGATAATCACACGATAGTGCGCATTCTTCGCAATCTGTATTGTGTTCAGGGTTTCAGTCAATGTTCCAATCTGGTTAAGCTTGACCAGTATTGAATTTGCAATGGAACTGCGAATGCCTTGCTGAAAAATATCCGGATTGGTGACGAATACGTCATCACCGACCAGTTGCACTCGTTCTCCGAGCGTTTGCGTGAGATGTGACCAACCTTCCCAATCATTCTCTGCCATTCCATCTTCGATTGAGACGATCGGATACTGATCAACCCATGAACTGAGTCGATCGGTCAGTTGACCTGAATCCATTGTCATATGTTCCGAACTGAATTCATACCTTTTGTCTGAATCACGCCACAGCTCTGAGCTTGCGACATCCAAAGCGATTCCGAAATGCACGCCGGGCTCCCAACCCGCCTTGGCACCAGCTTCACAGATCAGCTGCAAAGCTTCCTCATTCGACTTCAAGTCTGGCGCAAAGCCGCCTTCGTCACCGACTGCGGTACTGAAACCGCGGTCGTTCAGATACCGGCTCAGTGAGTGGTAAATCTCGACCCCCATGAGGACACTTTCCTGAAAACTCGACACGCCATTCGGGACGATCATGAATTCCTGCACATCCAATTGATTGTTTGCGTGAGCCCCGCCATTGAGAATGTTGAAAAATGGGGTCGGCAAGGTGACCACATCCTCTGTTGCGAGAAATCGGTACAGCGGCTGTTGCTTTGAGTCCGCGGCAGCCTTGGCAGATGCCAGCGAAACCGCCAGAATCGCATTCGCGCCAAGTCTGCTCTTGTTTTCAGTGCCGTCCAGCTCGATCATCAGGTTATCGATTGAAGATTGATCAAAGGGATTTTCGCCCGACAACGCTGGTCCAATCACATTGTTGACGTTCTCAACTGCATTGAGCACGCCTTTGCCCAGATATCTATCGCGATTTCCATCCCGCAATTCGACCGCTTCTCTCTCGCCTGTCGACGCGCCGGACGGGACGGCAGCCGTCCCGCGGGCTCCGTCGGACAACACCACCTGTGCCTCAAGTGTCGGATTGCCTCTGGAATCCAATATTTCCAGAGCATGAATGGTTTCAATCGAAGAATTGGACATAGTCAATATCTATTCAGAATTGCTCGATTCTGTTCTTGACCACAAAATCGATTTCCTTAAGTCCCTCCAGCAAATCTGCCAACCGGTTCAATGGCACGGCATTCGGTCCATCACTGGGTGCCTGATCCGGGTCTGGATGTGTTTCGACAAACAAGCCATCAATCCCTACGCCGACCGCAGCTCGTGCCAAAGTCGGAACGAATTCTCTCTGACCTCCGGAGGCGCCATTTCTACCGCCTGGCAGCTGTACTGAGTGAGTGGCATCGAACACCACCGGACATCCTGTCTCTCGCATGATCGTGAGTGACCGCATATCCACAACGAGGTTGTTGTAGCCGTAACTCGAACCGCGTTCACAGACAAGTATGTTACCCTTTCCACCGGCCCGTTCGGCCTTGTCAACAACATGTTTCATTTCATGAGGCGATAGGAACTGGGCCTTTTTGATATTGACCAGTTTGCCCGTTGCCGCCGCAGCCTGTATCAGATCAGTCTGTCGACACAAGAAAGCCGGGGTCTGGATCACGTCAACATAATCTGCTGCTGTGCAGGCCTCGTCAGGAGAATGAACGTCGGTGAGCACGGGTACATCAACAGTGGTTTTGACTTTCCGTAAAATTTCCAGGCCTTCCGTCATTCCAAGACCCCGGTATGAGTCGATCGACGTTCGATTCGCTTTGTCGTAGGATGACTTGTAGACAAAAGGTATCGACAGATTGTCGCATATGTGCCTGATCTCACCAGCCGTATCCAGTGCGAAAGTCTCCGATTCAATGACACAAGGTCCAGCAATCAGAAAAAATGGATTGGCTGAACCAACATGGGCTTGCGCAATTTTCAACTGAAAGCCGCCCTTTTCGAAGGAATTCGCAAGGAAGCCTGATGCGCTTTGACGGTGTGGACGAAATGTGTAAACAACGGATGTCCCTTCCTTGGAGTCGAAGTGAACTCCGGATGAAACTGACAGCCGACAAACCACTTGTGTTCCGGCAGTTCTACCATTTCAACCAGATTTTCCGGCGATACTCCGGAAAAATACATGCCGGCGTCCTCGAACTTCTTACGGTAGTGATTGTTGAATTCGTAACGATGGCGGTGACGTTCGTAGATGGTGTCAGTGCCATAGATTTCATGCACCAGGGAATCTGGCGACAGACTGGCTTTCTGTGCGCCAAGCCGCAGTGTCCCGCCCAATTCCTCGTTTGACGATCTGGTTTCCAGCTCGCCATCCAGCGATCGCCATTCAGATACCATTGCGATCACCGGATGCGGTGTGTCAGGATTGAATTCTGTGCTGTGTGCGCCTTCAAGTCCAAGTACATTTCGCGCAAACTCAATCATCGCAATCTGCATTCCAAGGCAAATACCCAGATAGGGAATCTCATTTTCCCGGGCATATTTGACCGCATCAATCTTGCCGTTGGTGCCCCGTTGTCCAAACCCGCCGGGGACAATAATCGCATCTGCCGAATACAGCAGCCCGATTCCGTCGGTCTCTATATTCTCAGCATCCACATACAGAATATTGATCTTGGTTCGCGTCTGCATTCCCGCATGTACGATCGCCTCGGCCAGTGACTTGTAACAATCCGCAATATCCATGTATTTGCCGACAAACGCGATGGTGACTTCGCTTGTAGTCTTTCGGCTTCGCTCGACAATATCTTCCCACTCAGAAAGGTCGATGCGATCAGAGTGGATTTTCAGATGATTCACAATCAGCTGGTCAACGCCCTGTTCGTGGAACATCAAGGGAATTGAATAGATGTTGTCAGCGGTCAGTGCGGAGATTACAGAGCCTTCAGATACGTTCGTGAACAACGCGATCTTGTTCTTTGCTGTCGGAGGCAGGTCAACTTCTGTCCTGCACAGAAGAATATCCGGTTGGATACCGATACTGCGCAACTCCTTGACTGAATGTTGGGTCGGCTTGGTTTTTATCTCACCTGCATAATCCAAAGAAGGTATCAGTGTCAAATGGACAAACAGGGTGTCATCCACTCCGAATTCGATTCGCATCTGACGGATCGTCTCAAGAAACGGAAGAGATTCTATGTCACCCACCGTACCGCCTATTTCAACGAATACGACGTCGTGCCCATCGGCGCCTTCGAGAATGCAATCCTTTATCTCGTCGATAATGTGCGGAATCACCTGAACAGTCTTGCCCATGTAATCCCCTCTTCTTTCACGGCGAATGACGCGTTCGTAAATTCGTCCCGTTGTGAAGTTGTTCATCTGCTTCATGGGGACATTGACGAAACGCTCATAATGCCCGAGGTCCAAATCGGTTTCCGCACCGTCACTGGTTACGAACACCTCGCCATGCTGGCCGGGATTCATCGTCCCGGGATCGACATTGATATAGGGATCAAGCTTGATGATTGTGACGGATATCTTACGGGCTTCGAGCAAAGCAGCTAAAGAAGCGGATGCAATTCCTTTTCCAAGGGAAGACACCACACCGCCGGTAACAAAAACAAACTTCGGCACGTTTGATTAATTCGTTGCAGTTGGATCAGTTTTGAAGCTGAAAATAATCATCTTTGGGGATGATTGGACGGATTAATAGATTAGCACATATCGCATCTGAATTTTGGACAAATTGCGAGTTATTCTTGTTGCAGCGACTTGACTCGAAACCGGATAAATCGTTGGCTGATCGGGATGCGAAAATGCCAGACTTGCGCTGATCCTTGCATTCCATCAACCGAAAAAACCGACACGAATCAGTTGTCTGTCTGTGAAGTCAACTCAATTTGAATGTCAATTCCGTTCTGTCCCGGTTTGACAGCATAACTGTCTGACACCTGCCATGGAACGACAGCGACCAGTTCCTCGTTGTCATGGATCAGCGGCAAAAGTTTTCGCTCACATGGCGGAATATGGTGTGTCTGCAGCAACTTCTTGAGTTTGCTGAAATGCGATCGACCCGGCATCCTGAATCGCTCCCCGCCCTTCCTGAATCCGACTGAAACCGGCAGGGAGAGCCGATTGACATCAATACCCTTTCCGATGGCCGGTGTCGGAATCAACCTGAACCCTTCATGTTCAAGCACCAAGGGCTCTTCCAGAGTCCACATGAGCTTGTCTTTACGGGGCTTCGGTGTGACATTCGGCGTCAGATAGAGAACTTTCCGAAATAGGTACAGCTTGAATCCGTTCCAATCCATTTCGGAATATTCAGCATTCCCGGCGATAGTCGTATCGAGGAAGTTGTCCAGAGTTTGTCGACCGGGTTCTGCTATCGATTGGCTCCGGATCCAGTAGCGAATCAGATTGATCTGACGCGCCCTGCTCAGTTTTCGCAGTTCAGTCAGTTTCAACTGGTATCCGATCGACAGATAAGCAGAGCCGGTCGTGCGGCACGAAGCGGCATCCATCTCAGCAAGCTCATCCAGCAACACGCGCGAGTCCGACAGATTCTCGGCAGATCGGCTGATATTCTCAATTGCCGCCCCCCAGTGTTCTTGCATGGTTGGAAGCACCAGGTGACGCAAGTAATTCCGGTCATAACGCAAATCGTCATTGGATGGATCATGAACGTAGTCCAATTCGTGCTCGGCTGCATAATCAAGAATCTGCTGTTTGCTGAATTGCAACATGGGACGGACCAAAGTGCCCTTCCCAAACGGCGTCGCTTCCTGTATTGCGGACAATCCCCTGGCACCTGCGCCGCGCATCAGATTCAACATCAGCGTTTCAGCCTGATCATTCCTGTGATGCCCCGTCAATAGAAATTCCTCTTGTGCAATCTGGCTGTTCAGCCAGGAGTATCGGGCAGACCTTGCTTTGTGCTCGGGCACCCTGTCGGAGCAGGTGAATTGCTCAAGCCGATGGGAATGAAACGGTATATTTCGTGAGTGGCAAAAGTCCGCACAAAATTCCATCCAATTCCCGGAATTTGAAAAAATATTGTGATTGATGTGCAAAGCACGCAATGAAAACCCGAACCGCTGGTTGGCACAGTGCAACAGATGCATCAATACAACGGTATCCACACCACCGCTGAATGCGACCGCGATGCTCGTCTTGCGGTCGAGATTGGAATGCTTGGAAAGGACTTCGAGCAGGGATTCTACGTCAAGAGCAGTCATGGCAGATCACATAGCGGACTCGAATCAGCGCAACCCTTCGCAACAGCAAAATATCGCGATAGCTGCGTCAGCACGGAACACTCTCGATCAATTGACATCGCAGGTCTTCCCGCTACGAACCGAGTTCACTTCGCCGATCGAAATTCTCCGTAGGACATCAGACGTCGATTGCGCTCAGCAATCAGCTCGTCGAGTTCGATCTCCTTGAGTCGATGCAGTACCGATGCCAGCTCATACTTCAGCATGCCCGCTGCCGCATCGTAGTCCCGATGTGCGCCACCCAATGGCTCTGAAATCACTCCGTCAATCAGGCCATTCGCCAAAAGCGCCTTGGAAGTCAGCCCCATAACCTCAGCAGCATCTGATGCCCGGCTCGAATCTTTCCACAGTATTGATGCACAACCCTCAGGCGAAATGACCGAGTATGTTGCATACTCCATCATGATGACGTGATCCGCAATGCCAATCGCAAGCGCCCCGCCGGAGCCGCCCTCACCGATAACAGTTGCGACAATCGGGCACTTGGCATTTACAAATGTCAGCAGGTTCGAGGCAATTGCTTCACTCTGACCTCTCGACTCCGCCTCAACACCGGGATAGGCGCCCGGTGTATCGATAAATGTGAAAACCGGCAGCGAAAACCGCTCAGCCAACCGAACGGCGCGTTGCGCCTTGCGGTAACCTTCAGGTTTTGGCATGCCGAAATTCCTGATAAGCTTGGAGTTGGTGTCACGGCCTTTCTGATGTCCGATCACCACCGCACCATGATTCTCGAATGTGGCCAGCCCGGTTACGATGGCAGGATCATCACCAAACATCCTGTCGCCATGAATCTCTCTATAGTTCGTGAAGATTCGTTCGATGTAATCCAATGTGTACGGTCTGAGCGGGTGACGTGCAAGTTGTGTAATCTGCCACGGTGACAGGGAAGAAAAGATGGACTTGGTCAGTTTCAGGCTTCTTTTCTCCAGTCGGGAAATCTCGTCGGCCAGGTCCACCCCGTCCTCATCATGAACTCGTCGCAGCTCCTCAATTTTCGCGTTGATCTCAGCGACCGATTTTTCAAATTCGAGAAATGCTGTCATCTTTCGTTCATCCGGCGAATGAATCCCAAAATTCTTGGTTCCTATAACGGTACGTTCAAATAGTTTACGGTGACACTATCTTCACCCAGAATATTTTGCAACTCATCCAATAGATCCTCATTGATGCTTACCCGCCAATCATCACCAAGCGAGAATCTGGCACTCGAACCGCAAGTCGAAGAATATCTCACTTTGACAACGCTTTTGCCGACCCGATGCTTTTCCAATATATCCCTGAATTGACGAAAATGGTCTGAAGTGATGTCGCTTTGCTTCAAATCCAGCACGATTTCTGATGCCGGATGCTGCCTGACAGTGTCCAGTTTGACGGCATTGCTGACTAACAGTCTGGCAGAACCATTGAATTGCTCCCCGGACAGAACGCCAACCAGGATTATCGGTTCGTTCTCGACAATTAGCTTGGACAAGCTATCAAAGTTTTCCGAATAGATGATAGCAAGAACCTCTCCTTTAGAGCCTTCAAGTTCAAAAAAGAGGTTATTCCCACCCTTTTTTCGTGCCTTGGTGACAGTTTTATTGAACACCCATCCGCAAAGAATCAGTCGCTCGTCCTCTTGATTGGGCATCTGACCGACCGTTCCGGTCAATAATGTCTTGAATTCCTTTTCATATTTTTCACTGGGGTGGCCGCTGATGTAAATTCCCAGAATCGCATGCTCCCGACGGAGCAGTTCGGAGCGCGTCCAAGGTTCGACTTCCTTGCTTGTCAATTCCATATCGTCGCTTTCCATGGTGCCGAATAGATTCATTTGCCCGGACTTTTGTTCCTGCTCTTTCATTTGTGCGAAAGCATATGCGCTTTCGACATGCGCAAACAATTTCGCACGATTGGAATCAAATGAATCAAATGCACCGGCGGCGGTCAGCACCTGACATGTGGACTTGCTGATCTGCGTCAGATCAACGCGGTTGCAAAAATCCGATAGACTTGAGAACTCGCCGCCATGGTCTCTAGCAGTTCTGATCGCATCGACAACCGGAGTACCGATTTGCTTCAGGGCGCCGAGACCGTAGAGGATTTCGGTGTCACTCACAGGAGTGAACTCATACGCACTGCGATTGATGTCCGGCAAAAGAAATTCAATGCCCTGTCGTTTTGAGTCGTTGTAGATTTTTGCCGTTGTCTCGACCTTTATATCAACCGACATGCATGCGGCCAGGAATTCCGTCCGGAAGTGCGTCTTCAGATATGCCGTACGGTAAGCCAGTAACGCGTAGGCAACGGAATGTGACTTGTTGAATCCGTAGCCGGCAAAACTCTCCATCAAGTCATAAACCTCGGCTGCGAGCTTCTTGTCATAACCTTTTTCTACCGAGCCGCTTACGAACCTTTCCCGTTGGAATTCCATTTCCTGCTTTACTTTCTTGCCCATTGCGTAGCGTAGGATATCCGCTTCACCCATCGAGTAGCCCGCCATGATCTGAGCAATCTTCATGACTTGCTCCTGATAAAGGATCACGCCATGAGACTGATCAAGTACTTCTTTCAAATCATCATGTAAAGCATTGTAACTATTGTTATTGTGATTTTCGATGTACATCTTGTCCATGCCTGTCTGCAACGGCCCGGGCCGAAACAAGGCAAGCAATGCAACGAGGTCGCTGAATTTGTCTGGTTGAATTTCGCGGATCAATCGCTGCATTCCTCTGGACTCAAGCTGAAATATACCGACTGTCTGTCCGGTTCGTATGTATTCAAACGTATCCTCATCGTCCAGAGGAATGTCGTTCTCCGTGGCCGGAGCGCCAGGCACGTTCCTCTCATTCAGTCTTCGCAGCGTATCTGAGATGACCGTCAATGTAGTCAACCCGAGAAAGTCAAATTTGACGAGGCCTATTGCCTCCAGATCGTCTTTGTCAAAATGCGTAATTCCCCGACCGCTGTCACTATCAGCAAACAGAGCGGTATATTCAACAATTTCCGACGGAGCGATAACCAGGCCGCCTGGATGTTTGCCCTCATTACGAATCATTCCTTCGAGAGCCTGTGCGGTATCGATCAGTTCTTTGACTCTCGACTCACTGTTGTAGCGTAATTTCAGCTCCTTGTTTCGCTCCAGCGATCGTGCGAGTGTGATATTCAGATCCTGCGGAATCATTCTTGCCAACTCATCATAGAACTTGTAGTCGGGCCTCAATGCCCGGCCGACATCCCGGACAACAGCCTTTGCGGCCATCGTGTTGTAGGTAATGATCTGTGCAACCTGATCCCGTCCGTATCTGTCTGCTACACGTTCAATAATCCGATCGCGCTCCCGGACACAAAAATCGATATCAAAGTCGGGCGGGGAAACTCGTTCGGGATTCAGGAAACGCTCGAAAATCAAATCGTGCTCAATCGGGTCAATCGCTGTAATTTCGAGACAGTACGCAACGAGCGAGCCTGCCCCGGACCCCCGTCCAGGACCGACAGGTATGCCATTGGATTTTGCCCAAGCAATGATGTCTGCCACGATCAGAAAGTAGCCTGCATAATTTGTCTTGCAGATTATGTCCAGCTCTTCATTGAGCCGGTTCTCATAGCGATCGTCTGTGCGTCCTTGCAGAATCTTCTGCAGGCCCTCCCTGCTCAATCTTTCCAGGTATTTTTCTATGCTAGGCTCTTCGATCGACACCGGATACGCTGGCATATGACTCTTGGTCATGTTGAATCGGAGATTGCAGCGTTTGGCGATCTCAAGTGAATTCTCAAGTGCGTTCGGCAGATCAGCGAAGCGTTCACTCATTTCATCCGCTGAGCGAAAGTATTGTTCGGCGGTGTAATTCGATCTTCGGGAAGCATCCGATAACGACGTTCGCTCTTGGATACAGACCTTGACCTCATGGACTTCGTAATCTTCCTTGCTCAGGAATCTCGGCTGATGGGTGGCGACTATCGGTGTATTGGTTGAACTCGCCAATTCCAAGACGCCGGCTTCGTATGCGGCTTCATGTTGCCCGTCAAATCTGGACACCTCAAGATAAAACCTGTCGTCAAAAATCTCGCGCAGGCGACTGATGGCCTTGTGCGCCTCATCATTTTTATTCAGCAGCAGTTTCTGCCCGATCTCACCTTGCTGTGCACCGGAAAGAGCGACCAGTCCCTGACAGGAAGACGGGGTGAACCAATCCTCTCGCATGAGCACGCTCCCGCTCGAACTGACCTGATTGTGGGCTCTGCTTACGAGAGTACACAGGGCGCGATACCCGTCATTGTTCTGACACAGCAATACCAGGGTGAAAGGAGAGGCAGGGTTGTTCCTGTTCTCCACCTGGACTTCTGAACCGATGATTGGTTTGACCCCCATCTTGACACAGGCTGTATATGCCTTGATGGCACTGTACAGATTTCGATACTCCGTTACGGCTACAGCAGGCATTCCCAGTTCAACCGTGCGCGAAACCAGATCATCGATCCGGATGATGCTGTCGGACACAGAGTACTCAGTGCGGACACGAAGGTGTACGAAGCTCATGAGAAAAAACTCGGCCTGCTGCGTTCAATGACTTGCCGCACTGGGGCGAAACTCTTACGATGTATGGCTGTGGCGCCATTAATTCGCAGTGCCTGCAGATGAAATGGGGTGCCGTAACCGACATTGCTTCGCAGACCGTACTCGGGATACTCTTTCTCATAGGCATGCATCAGTTTGTCCCGGGTATGCTTGGCCAATATCGATGCAGCCGAGATTACGGGAACGTAAAGGTCGCCTTTTACAATCGCCTGGACCGGAACACGGATATCAGGACGTTGATTGCCATCGACCAGAACGAGGTCCGGTTCGCATTCCAGGCTTTCAATCGCGCGCTTCATGCCCAGCATGGTGGTCTTGAGTATGTTGTAACGGTCAATCTCTTCCACGCTCCCGACTCCGATCGCCCAGCTAACGCAGTATTTCTTGATCTGTTTTGACAGACGTCGGCGCTGTTTATAGGTCAGTTTCTTGGAATCGGTCAGATTGTCAATTTTAATTTCGCTTCCCAGGATCACCGCCGCGCACACTACGGGTCCCGCCAAGGCCCCGCGACCGGCTTCATCGACTCCTGCAACCCTCACTTCAGTCATTTTCCAGAATCCTGACGATTTCCTCCGCCGCCCTCGCGCTGGCATTGCAGTTCAGCGACTTTCTGAACCCGTCAAATTGATCCAGCACGTTTTCCCTGTATGCGGAATCTTCCAGATATCTGTTGATTTCCTCTGTCAGGTTATCGACCGTACAGTCGCCTTGCATGAACTCGGGAATGACCGGCGACGATCCAAGATGATTCAACACTGAATAATGCTTGACGTGTCCGAGCAGCTTGAGCACGACGAGTGACAGCAACGAAATCCGATAGGCAACCACGACCGGCTTGCGGCACAATGCGGCTTCAAGCGCTGCAGTTCCTGAAGCGAGCAGGACGACATCGGCTGTTGCAATCACTTCGATGGAATTTCGGTCAACAACCTGTATTGGCAGGTTTGGTGCAATCTGCTCCACTTTGTGGCTGAATGCGGTCTGGATCTCATTGCTTGCGGCCGGTGTGATGAATTTGATCTGCGGATGTGATTTTTGAAGTTCCAGCGCAGTCCTGAGAAAGACCTCTGCAAGTCGATTGACCTCACTCATTCTGCTTCCCGGAAGAATTGCGATCACTGTATCGTTGCCGCTTAGTCCAAATCGAGCCCGTGCGGCTTGCAGTGGCTCGAGTGCGATCTCGTCAGCAAGCGGGTGGCCCACATAGGCAAATGGAACCTGCTGATCGTAAATCCTGTCTTCAAAGGGATAAATTGTCAGAATCTTGCTTACCGCCCGTTTGATCTTTCGGATTCTATAGCCTCGCCAGGCCCAGATTGACGGTCCGACGTATTGCACAGTTGGCACTCCAGCCTTTCGCAGTCGTTTTTCGACTCCGAGATTGAAGTCCGGCGCGTCAACACCGATGTAAATGTCTGGTTTGTTCTCCAGCAGCCTTGCAATCAGATTCCTTCTGATCGCAAGGATACTGCGGACTCGACCGAACAAGCCCTCCATGCCGATGCTGTTGATCGCGTCGATGGAATACATGGCGGTCGCGCCTTCTGCGATCATCTTCGGGCCGCAAATTCCGGTCACCTCAAATTGCAGGTCATGTTGTCTCATCGCGCGGATAAGTCCGGCAGCGAGGTGATCGCCTGACGCTTCACCTGCTACCATGCTGATCCGCCTTACTGCCCGCTCACCTGTCAATGTTCTATCGTACGACACCGCGCTCGGTCGAACCTAGGAATTCAAGCAAGACCCTGACGCAGGCATCTTCACGGGTTCCTGCGTCGAGCGCTTCGGGTAACTTCTCAAGCTTGACGTTCTTGCGAAAGAATAATTTGAAAACCTTGCTCAACGCCGATATGGACTGCTGACTGAATCCTCTTCGGGAAAGTCCGCGCGAGTTAATGGCAATTGAGCGCGCCGGATTTCCATTGACAGTGACAAATGGCGCGACATCCTGACGAAGAATCGTATTGATTCCGGTCATGCAATGCGTCCCGATCCGGCAACTCTGGTGGATCATGGTGAATCCGCTCAGGAATGCGTAATCGCCAACGCAGACATGTCCGGCAATGTTGGTGCCGTTGACAAATACGCAGTTGTTTCCAATATCGCAATCATGGCCGACGTGCACGTAAGCCATGAGATAGTTATCGTCCCCGATTGTGGTAACGCCTCGATCCGATGCGGTTCCCCGACTGATCGTGACAAATTCGCGGATAGTGTTGTTATCGCCGATCCTGAGCCCGGTGGCTTCGCCTTGATAATGAACGGATTGGGGTTCACCACCGATTACGGCGAACTCATGGACGCGATTGCCCTCACCCATCCGGGTGTGACTGCGTATGACTGAGTGGCTGCCAATATGTGAATTGTTTCCGATCTCGACGTCATCTTCCACCGTCGCGTAAGCATCGATTCTGACATTATCGCCAATCCTGACATCCGATGCTACGAGCGCCGTCGGGTCAATCATTCACAGTTCCTGGAAAGTGAACAACATTTCAGCACTGCATACCACGACGTCATCCACTTTTGCATCTGCGGCGGTCTTCCATACATCCTTGATTTTTCGCACGGTGCGTGTCTCAATCGTGATGCAATCCCCCGGAACGACCTGTCGTTTGAAACGTGCCTTGTCAACTCCCGCAAACAGATACACCCTGTTGTCGTCGGCTTTCGCGCCAAGTGCCAGACTTGCCATGATGGCCGACGCCTGAACCATGGCCTCAAGTATGAGCACACCTGGAAAAACCGGCCAGTGCGGAAAATGTCCCTGAAAGATGGGTTCGTTTACACTTATAGCCTTGATGGCGACCAATGAATCGTCCGTGTAGTCAATTACACGGTCGATCATCAGCATCGGATAACGGTGTGGCAGAAGTTCCCTGATTTCAATTGCTGACAACGACGGCATCTTTGATTCTCACTGTAATACTGATATGGAAACCTATTTCTTCGGCTTGTCGGTGGAACCGGATGATGCTTCCTTGATCATCCTCGAGAGGCTTGCCAGACTGCGTTTCCACTCTGACGCCTCCTTTGCCGGAATACTTGAGGAATACGATCCACTGGTGGCAATTGATTTGGTGATCAGGCTGCAGGCCTGCACCGTAACATCATCGGCAATTTCGACATGACTGACGATACTGACTTGGCCACCCAAAACACAACGCTTGCCGATTTTCGCACTTCCCGCAATACCGACATTGCCTACGATGAGTGAATGATCGCCGATTTCCACGTTGTGACCGATTTGAACATTATTGTCGATTTTCACTCCGTTTCCGATGATTGTGCTACGGACGGAGCCGCGATCGATGCTGGTTGATGCCCCGATATCCACGTCATCACCTATCGTCACGCCACCAATATTTCTGATGTAATTCCATTGCCTGCCATCCCATTCGTAGCTGAAACCGGACGCGCCGAGCACGACGCATGAATAAATTCTGCAGTTGCGACCGATGACGCAGTGTCCGTAGATGGACACATTGAAATCGACTGTTGTACCCGGTCCAATGATAACGTCATCGCCAATAACGGTTCCAGCACCGATTACTGCATTATCGCCTATGTCGACATTTTCACCTACGACCACGTTGGCTTCAATGCGTGCGGAATCTGCGATTTTTGCGGTTGGGTGAACGAACGCGGATTGCGCAATATACGCTGCACTGTTTGCCGGTTCAGGATGCATGAGATCAACAATCTGTGCAAAAGCGATTCGTGAATTCCGGGCGAGCAAACAATCTCCTTCGTAACCCCAGTTGTTTCCTTCCGGCAGAATCACAATCCCTGCTGACGTGGACTGCAAGTATCGTTTCTGGGCGATGGTCGAACAGTGGCTGATGGCATCTTCCTGGGCATGTCGCAGCTCATCGACATGGGTTACGGACTTATTTGCGTTGCCTTGTACACGCCCGCCCACCTGTTCAGCCAATTCGGAGAGTGTCCATTTCCCCAAGTCTGACTTACTGGGACGCAGGCGTATTGTGTAACTCATGGAGTTTATTCAGTATCTCATCTGTAATGTCGACTTCATCGCTAACCCAGACGATTGGTTCCTGGACTATGAGATCGAATCCCTCATCTTCCGCAACCTGCAGAATAACTGAGCTGATGAAGTTTTGAAGATCGGTCAATTCCTCGTTTCGAAGAAAATTGAAATCTTCTTCGTAGTCCAGCCGACCCCGCTCAAATTCCCTGTTGAGCGATCTGAACTCTGCTTCCAGCCGTCTTCGATCGTTCGAATCTTCTTCGGAGTCGAGAATGTCGGCAATCTGCTTCAGCGTCGCTTCCATGTCTTCGAGCTCTTTCTTGCGGTCCGCGAAACTCTCCACCAGGTATTCGAACGCCGCTATGCCTTGCGGGGCTTCGTTCATCAGGGTATTGGCGTTGACGTAGCCGATCTTTGGAAAACCGGAGTTCTTCAGACCGGAAGAAGATGGTTGCTGTGTGTCTGGAGAAGAGACAGATCCAGTATCCGTGTCGGAAGAAGTGGTCGAATCCTGGGCATGGGAGCCAACGTAAGCAAGCATCAATATTGCGAAACCGGCTGGCAGAAGCCAATGCAAGTGGAATCTGGACGGGTTCATTCAGTTATTCTCCCTGAAGATATCCCAGAGTGATCTGGAACTTGTCTGTCCGATCGCCGGGTTTTTCCTTGATTGGTACCGCATAACTGATACCGAATGGACCGATCGGCGAGAGCCATTCAAACCCGGCCCCTGCCGCAGCCCGCAAATTACTGAAACTGAATTTCTCATGTCCAGGAAAATCCGCCCGTGTTTGTTGACGTTCCACGGCTGCCATTCCGTCCTTCATTATCGTCCTTGTCGAAGTGTATGCTTTGCCATAGTGCTTGTCTGACATCATGAACGTATTGCCAGCATCGACGAACAGCGAAAAACGTTTGTCCTCACTGTCCCGTGTTCCAAAAAATGGCAGGAACAGTTCGGCGCGCCCCAGAAAACGCAAGTCACCGCCGATAGCACGGCTGGCAGCACACTCTTCGTACGTAATTTCTTCGGCTGTATCATCAGTAGCTGCTTTAAATTTACGACAAATTTCCCTAGGTCCCAGAGTGATACTGTCAAAACCTCGGAGCGATGCGGAACCGCTCATGAAATAGTTGTGATAAAACGGCAATCCACTGCTGCCGTAGTCAACGCGACTGGAAAGACGCAGTGTCATGTCATTGCCAATCGGAAAGAAATGCGCATAACTGCCGCTCACTGTGACGAAATCCTGATCCCCGGCGGACGTGCGTACAGCCAAACCCAGATTACTGCCACTTGTTGCAAAAATAGCGCGATTTCTCGTGTCCCGTCGATAAGAGACTGTACCGATTCCCGCATTGCCCTTGGGATGGAATCGTCTGAAATCATAAATCCGAAAATCGGTACTTGTAGTCGGTTCTAATTCCTCCGTATCTGCAGGCGCAACGCTTACCATCTTGTATTGAGACGCTGCAATCGAAACGCCTATATTGGAGACTTCAGAAATCGGGAACCGATAGTTCACCCCAAACTGTGTTCTATCCAACTGGTAAATTGACGTGGACGCCGTCTCTGAAGTGTCGGACTCACTGTGATCGATACTGAAACCACGCGCAACTCCGTCCAGCGTATAGTACGGATTCGTATAGTCCAGCAAGAATGAATTGGTAACCTTCCCCAAGTCAGCGCTCAAGGAAAGTTCCTTTCCGGTTCCATAAAGATTTCTCTGCCTGATACTGAAGTTGAACGATGCCTTTTCGGAATCGCTGTACCCGACCCCAAAAAGCAGTGTGCCGGTCAGACTCTCCTCAATTTGCACGATAAGGTCAACCTGATCATCCGCTTCAGGCACATCAACAATCTGGATATCAACAGACGTGAACAATCCCAACCGACCCAGTCGTGCCCTGGACTGCTGTATCTGCTCTGAAGAGTATCGACCACCTTCGTAGATTCGCATCTCGCGGCGAATCACCTCATCTTCGGTGGACACATTCCCGGTGATTGTGATTCTGCGCACATACGTCAGCTTGCCGGGCTTGACAACGTAGTTCACATCGATGGTTTGCTCCTCGTCATTGATCGTAGGCAGCGGATCGACCTGCGCTCGGGCGTATCCCTCGTCGGCGAATTCGTTGGTAATTCTGTTTCGAGTATCGCTGACCCGATTGAATGAATAAAGATCGCCCGGCATGACCTCAATCAACTGGTCCAATTCGGCCTGGTCAACGACATCCTCTGAAGCAGTGATCTCGGAACTTCCGAAACGGTACTGCGCCCCTTCCGACAAGGTGATCACGATCAGAATCCCTTCCCTGTCGTCCGCAATGAAAACTCGCGAGGAGACGAGGGTAATGTTGATATAACCCTGATCGTGGTAATGATTTGCGATTGCTTCAAGGTCAGCCCGCAACTTGGCGCGATTGTAGCGATTGTTCCTGTTCAGGAACCCCAGTGACTTTTTCGTCGTGAGTTCCATAACGTCCAGCAAATCCGCCTCAGAGACATTTTCGGTCCCGATGAACCGGATTTCCTTGATCAATGCAACCTTGCCTTCAAAAACCGTAAATACCAGATCGACGCGATTGCGTTCAATGGGTATGACAGCGACGGAAATGTCTACGTTGAAATGTCCGACTTCGACATAAGCCTGTTTCATTTCCGCAATGAAGCTATCGACCAGATCAGGATTGTAGATATCGCCGGCAGCCATGCTTCCGGTTTTCAAGGCTTCCTCGATGGGCTCATCCTTGATCTTCTTGTTACCTTCGATCTCAATGGATGCAATGGTCGGTCGCTCTACGACCGAGACGATCAAGGTGTCATCCTCTCTCCCGAGTTGCACATCGTCAAACAATCCAGTGGCATAAAGTGATTGGATTGCCGTGGCGGAGACCTCGTCATTCATCTCATCGCCGACTCGCACGGGTAACGCGACGAAAACAGCCCCTGCCGTGACCCGTTGCAATCCCTGGATCTTGATATCACCGATCGTAAATGGTTCCAGGGCTCTCGCGGCTGTAGTCAGGACCAAGACTGCCAAACCAAACCAAAGTAGTTTCGTCTTCATCAGAACATCCTGGAAATGTCGTTATAGAAAGCCAGTCCCATCAGTCCGATCAGCAACGCAAACCCAACCTGGTTCGCCCACACCAGCATTCGCTCGGTCGGCGGCGACCTGAATACCGCCTCATAGAGGTGAAACATGAGATGCCCGCCATCCAATACCGGAATCGGCAGGAGATTCAACAGGCCCAGACTTATGCTCAACAGCGCAAGGAAGGTCAGAAAGTTATTGATTCCCGCCTGCGCCGCCTTACCGGCATAATCCGCGATCGCGATGGGTCCGCCTATTGCATCGGCAGACTGTTCAAACTTTAATAGACTGAAGAGCATCTTGACGGTCAATGCAGTCGTTGACCACATTGTTTGAAAGCCTCTGATGATCGCTTCAACCGGATTATGCCTGACAATGACAATATGCTCAGAATTCGAGATCTGAAGCTCAGGGTTGACTTTGATTCCGATCTGTCTGACCTGTCTGCCATCTATCTCGACTGTCTTTGGTTCCAGCATCACCTCAACAGGTTCTCCATCCCGTTGCAGGCCGACCAGCAGGGATGACTGCGTGGAATTGCTGACAAAACCCACCAAGTCTGCCCAGCTGCGGACCGCCTCACCGTTGATGCTTGTAATCCTGTCCCCTGGCTGCATGCCGGCAGCCTGAGCCGGATAGCCATCAACGACTTCGCCGACAATCGCCTGAACCAGTGGCATCTTCGGGTAGATTCCGATCAGAGACTCAAGTGATTCAGAATTCAGGTCCACCTGGCCAAGTTTTGAGAAATCAACCGTTACGGTCCGCTCAACGCCTTGATTTGACACCTCGTAATCGATCGAGCTTCCGCTCACGATATTGTTCAGGATATGAAAATGATGCTGCTCCCAACTCTCATTCGTGCGCCCGTCAACCTTGCGCAACTCATCACCCGGCATGAAGCCGGATACTTCTGCGAGGCTGCCCGAGACCACCTCACCGACAATCGGACGGATGCCTTCGGTCCCGATCGCAAAGACCGCACCGTAGAGAAGCGCGGCAAGCAGGAAATTTGCGAGCGGACCGGCGGCTACAATTGCCGACCGCTTGTACAGAGGCTGGGTGTCGTATGCAAAAGGCCGCGATTCATCATCGAGTTCGTCAATATTGCCATCAAGCATCTTGACGTAACCACCGAGTGGAATTGCTGCAATTCTATACTCAGTCGAAGAATCCTTAGGGGTATGTTTCCAGATAGCCGGACCGAATCCGATAGAAAACCGAACAACGGTTACGCCCATTTTCCGGGCAACCCAGAAATGTCCGTACTCATGGAATGTAATCAGCACGCCTATAGCGACTATGAAGAAGACGATGCTATTGACTACTTCGATCATGCAATACCAACTCGACTCGAAACAGAAAGTGAAGAATTAATTTGTTTTTTATTGTTATATATACCGAACGGCAATTTCTCGTGTAATTTTATCAAGTTCGAGTATCTTTTCGATATTTTCTACACTTTCGTCACCCAGCTCAATAACACATCTGTCGACGAGGGTGGAAATTTCCGTAAATTTGATTCGGCCAGCCAAGAACGCATCGACCGCAACCTCGTTTGCCGCATTCATCACCGTCGCCGACGTTCCACCCATTCTTGCGACCTCCCCGGCAATCCTCAGACAGGGAAATCGGTTGAGGTCCGGCGGTTCGAACGTCAGCGAATTGACGCTCATCAAATCCAGAAAAGGTGCACCGCTGGCCTCGCGTTCTGGCCAAAACAGCGCATTGGCGATCGGAATACGCATATCCGGCATTCCCAGCTGAGCGATTACGGAGCCATCCAGATATTCGACCATGGAGTGTACGATTCCCTGAGGGTGGACAACAACCTGGATTTGATTCGGTGTCGCATCGAACAGCCAACGGGCCTCAATGATTTCCAGGCCCTTGTTCATCATGGTTGCGGAATCAACTGATATCTTTGCGCCCATGTTCCAGACCGGATGTGAGACAGCCTGTTCCGGCGTGATGCTCTCCAGCAGGTCGAGATCGGTCTCACGAAAAGGCCCCCCGGTTCCTGCAAGCAGAATCCGACGCAACCCCGGAATCGGATAGAAAGGTTCGTAGCGGTCAGCCGCAGCGCTCCCGGTGCACTGAAAAATCGCATTGTGTTCGCTGTCGACCGGCAAAATGGTCGTACCGTATCGCCGCACCTCCTGATGAAGCATCGGTCCCAGCATCACCACCGGTTCCTTGTTGGCCACGAGCACCGTCTTGCCGGCGCGGACTGCTTGCAATGTAGGATGAAGTCCTGCGGCGCCGGAAACACCGGTGACGGTGATGTCAACATCGAACAGGTGCTGGCAATGCTTGAGCTCACTTGCCGGCACCACCTGTGCCCGGATGCCCCGGTCTTTGAACTGGCTTTCAAGCCCTGCAACATCCTGATCCCCAACCACCACAAAGTCGGGACGGAACTCGTCGCAGGACTGCAACAGCGTCTCGCTTGCAGTGCGCGCGGTCAAAGTGCATACCCTGAACCGGTCCGGATGCAGCCTGACTACATCCAAAGCCTGCTGCCCTATGCTTCCGGTTGCACCCAGTATCAATATGGTTCGCATCGCATCCTCATCCGCTCAGACAAAAAGTGCTGTGACACAAAGTGCGTAAACCGGTGCTGCGGATACTGTACTGTCGATTCTGTCCAGGACCCCACCGTGTCCAGGCAGGAGCGTGCCGCTGTCTTTGACTCCGACTATTCTCTTGTTCATACTGAAGAAAAGGTCACCGATAACTGAGAAGGCCGCTACTGACAGGCAAACCAGTACCCAAAGCAGAATTCGTCCGTAACTTTCCTCCCACACGAGAGTTCCACTGACCAAACCGAATGCGAGGATCGCGAACAGAGAGCCTTTCAGCCCTTCGATCGTCTTCCCCGGGCTGATTCGCGGAGCCAGTTTTCGTGTACCGAACCGACGGCCCGTGAAAAACGCCGCAATGTCAGCAATCCAGATCACCGCGAACATGCCCAAAGTCCACAATGAACCGTTGTCAACCGTGATCATCAGATCAGAAATGGCAAATATGGCAAACGACAGTGACAATACCGTCAGCGTTGCGTAAAGGTACCGATGTTCCTGATATCGGGGATAGGTTATCAGCAACCACAAGATCACCAGCCACGTTGTCACCGCCATGACGTGAATGAGAAAATCCAGACGATGATCACGAATCTGATACAGTGCCACGCTGATAACGAGAAAGATTACCACAAAGATTGCCTGTCCCATCGAAGTCCGAAAATCGAAGATGCGGGCTGCTTCGACCGCACTCATCGCTCCGACCGCAAGTAACAGCAGTACAAACCACTCGGACGGCAGAAGGAACAGTCCCGCTATAAAAACCGCAACGAGAATCGCCGCAGTAATCAGACGTTTTCTAAGCATGTTGCTTGGCAGGCTCGGCGGAGGCCTGCACTATCCCGCCAAACCGACGGACCCGTGATCCATACGACTTCAGGGCATGCAGGAAAGCCTGCTCACCAAAGTCCGGCCAATAGGTATCGGTAAAGTACAGTTCTGTATACGCCAACTGCCACAGGAGAAAATTACTGATCCGCTTCTCGCCACCGGTACGGATGAACAGATCCGGATTGGGGATCGCGGCGGTGCTGAGTTGTCCGGCGATTGTATCCGGTGATATGTCCTCAACAGCCAGCTCGTTGTGTTTTACGCGGTCCGCAATGTCGCGACATGCCTGAGTCAGATCCCACTGGCCGCCGTAATTGACCGCTATGGTCAACTGCAAGTTCCGATTTGATTCGGTCAGTTCCATTGCCTCGCGAGTTTTTCTCTGTATCGCAGTGGAAAGATCGGAGAGGTCGCCGATGAACTTCAGGCGAATGCCTTCGTCGTGCAATTTCCGGACTTCTGAGCTCAGTGCGGTCGACAGCAGTTGCATCAACCACTGCACTTCTTTTCCGGGCCTTCTCCAGTTTTCACTTGAGAATGCAAACAGGGTCAGATAGGGAATTCCGAAACGGCCACACAATTCAACAATGGTACGGACATTCTTGACACCCTGGCGGTGCCCTTCCAGTCGGTTTGTGCCTCGACTGTTCGCCCATCGTCCGTTGCCGTCCATGATAATTGCGACATGTTCCGGAAGATTTGCCTCCGGCACGGAATCAATGGGCTCATGATTGGCTTGAGTCGGCATCAGGATTTTTCGTGTGACGCTTGGGAAGGAAGTCTATACCGTCATTATCTCTGATTCTTTCTCACTGACGATCTCGCTGATATCGTCGATATAGCGATCGGTCAGTTTCTGCACTCTATCCTGACCCAGCCTTTCATCGTCCTCGGTGATCTCCTTCAGTTTCTGCCACTCCTTGAGATCACTGTTGCAGTTTCTGCGAATATTTCGTATGGCGACCTTGCAGGCTTCACCTTCGGCGCGGGCAACTTTGGTGATCTCTCTCCGCCGCTCTTCGGTTAATGGAGGGATCGGCACACGAATGATCTCACTCGCACTCATGGGATTGAGCCCGAGATCGGATTCGATGATCGCCTTTTCGATCACGGGAATCATGGACTTCTCCCACGGTGTGATACTGAGGGTGCGAGCATCGCTCGCAGTGATTGTCGATACCTGATTCAGAGGTGCGGCCGTACCGTAATACTCTACCCGGATATGATCCAACAAAGCTGTACTGGCTCGCCCTGTGCGCAATTTCGAAAGTTCGTTCTGAAGATTTGCCAAAGACTTTTTCATTCTTGTCTCGGCATCTGAAACCAATTCATCCAGCATGTCTGCTACTCCCGTGCAACTACAGTTCCGTCATTTCCCCCGAGTCCTGCCCTTGCTATTCCCCCGCTGACAGTGGCATCAAACACCTGGATCGGCAGATTATGTTCCCGACACATGACTATAGCGGCAGCATCCATCACCGCGAGGTTTCTCATCAGGACTTCATCATAGGTGATCCTATCATATTTCTTGGCGTCGTTTTCCTGCTTGGGATCGGAACTGTAGATTCCGTCAACCTGAGTTGCCTTCAGCAGGATATCAGCGCCAATCTGTATCGCTCGGAGACTGGCAGCGGTATCAGTCGAAAAGTGTGTGCTTCCTGTTCCGCCTGCGAAAATCACCGCACTGCCCTCATCCAGATGTCTCACGAACGAGCGACCGTCGAACTGATCAACAATCGAAGGTATTGCAATGGCTGATTGTACAACCGTTGGGACACCTATACCCAGCAGAGCCTGTTCCAGCGCGATGGCGTTGGCAATCGTGAAAAGCATGCCCATCTGGTGTGCCTGGACCGCGGGCAGTGAAAATCCGGCGCTTCTGCCGCCACGGAAAAAGTTACCGCCGCCAATGACCATGCCTGTCCGGACACCGGCATTGACAACCTGCGCTATCTCATCGGCCACCCGATTGATTGACTGAGGATCAATTCCAGAGCCGTGCTCGTCGCCAAGCAATTCCCCACTCAACTTGAACAGAATCGTTCTATGAGAACCTGACGCAGAGTCGTCACTCAAAATTGATTTCTCCCTTTACCCCTGCCCTAGATTGATCAGACAAAAACGCTTTGCGACCCCGTCGGACTCTTTCAGCAAAGACTCCACGGTCTTGTCCTCGTCTTCATAGTATGGCTGATTGACCAGCGTGTTTTCCTTCGAGAACTTGCTGATCTTGCCTTCGACTATCCGCTCGAGAATGTGATCGGGCTTGCCAGAACCGCGCGCCTGCTCCAGATAGATTTCCCGTTCCTTTTCGATCGTTGCAGACGGAATGTCCGCGACATCAAGCCACAGTGGTTTTTTCACCGCGATGTGAACGGCGATGTCGTCGGCAACGTCGCTGCCGGCATCACCGGCAATTTCAACCATGATTCCGAGCCGTTCCCGATGCACGTAGCTGCCAATGATCGCATTGTCAGATGCCCTGAATGTGACGACACGGCTGATCGTGATGTTCTCGCGAATCTTTGAAAGCACATCAAGACGCATCTCTTCCACAGTCTTGCCGGACTCATCAAATGGGAGGGTATTGAGAACATTGACATCCTCGCAATTGTCCCCGATCCCGAGAGCGATGCCGGCTAGAGGTCCGGCGAAACCGCGAAACACGTCCCCTCGCGAGACGAAGTCGGTCTCACAGTTGATCTCAACGAGTGAGCCGCAATCCCTGGATTCGGACATCGCACATACTATCAGACCTTCCGAAGCTGTACGTCCGGAGCGCGAGGCGGCCATTTCAGCACCCTTCTTCCGCAGTATTTCGACAGCCTTGTCCTGATCACCGTCACACTCGACCAGCACTTTCTTGCAATCCATCATTCCGGCACCGGTACGGTCCCGCAGTTGCTTCACCATGACCGCGGTAATATCCAATTTCACTTCCTCCCTCAGAGTCGATTGTATGCGGTAATTGAATGAGTCAGGATCACCGCATATCGATCAGCATGCGGCCAATTCAAATTCATCATTCCTTGCTTTCTTTGCTTTCGGATTCATCAGTTGCCGGTTCCGGCTCATCTGCAGATTCATCAGATTCAGCCGGTTCGGCGGATGCTGTCTCGGACTCAGCAGACGTCTTTTCTTCAGCCTCACTTTCAGTTTCAGCTGCGACCGGCTCGGATTCCTCGGACTCACCTTCCACATCTGCTGCGACCGGCGGTGCCTCTTCGGACTCACCTTCCACATCTGCTGCGACCGGCGGTGCCTCTTCGGATTCGCCTTCAGTGTCTGTTGCGACCGGCGCCGGTTCGGCGGATTTGCTTTCCGGCTCGACCGACGGGACTTGTTCGGTCACTTCAGGAACCGATGCAACCTGCGTTTCCGTTTCGGGTTCAGCGCTTTCGGACGGGTCAACCCGGACCGAAGGAGCGACGGCAGCCCTTGCATTGGTGATCGGATAATGTGAATAGTCTTCAGCTGAAACAAGACCGCCCGGTCCGGCCGCCCCATCCTGAGGTATTTCCGTTTTTGCTTTCGCCTTGCCTGCGATGATCGCGTCCGCAGCTGCAGTGCAATATAGACGGATTGCGCTGACTGCGTCATCATTGCCCGGAATCACATAATCAATTCCATCCGGGTCGCAATTTGTATCCACCACTGCGACAACCGGAATTCCAAGTTTGTTCGCTTCCTTGATGGCGATGTTCTCATGCTTCACGTCAATCACGAACAATGCATCCGGAAGGCCTCGCATATCCATGATTCCAGCAAGGTTGCGGTCCAGTCTGAACCGCTCCCGCTCAATCCTCATGGCTTCCTTCTTGGCAATCTTGTTGATTCCGTCAGAAGCGATTATGTCGTTAAGCTCATTGAGGCGGTCAATCGATTTTCTGACGGTACGATTGTTCGTCAGCATACCGCCGAGCCAGCGATGGTAGACATACGGACTCTCCGCCCTCTGGGCCTGTTCCCGTATGATTTTTCCCGCCTGACGCTTGGTGCCGACAAAAACGACGGAACCTCGTTTGGCGGCTACACCCGAAAGATAGTCCAATGCCTCATTGAACATCGTCAGAGTGCGTTCAAGATTGATGATGTGGATTTTGTTGCGATGCCCGTATATGTAGGGGCTCATCTTGGGGCACCAGAATCTGGTTTGGTGCCCGAAATGCACGCCATACTCAAGCAGCTGGCGCATGGTTACGTCAGTCATCGATTCGATCTCCATTTGGGTTTTGCGACCATGACACAAACCTGCCACCAGTTAAGGCACCCTGTCAGGTTTTGAATTCGCCATGTGAGAATAATTTGGTGCGTTAGTTTATCATCAAGTATCATAATTTGCAATCTCGTTCAGCTGGCGATTCGGGATTGTACCGGTGAAGTCCACATGGGTTTTCATCGGCAGCTCCAACATTCCTTTGAGCGGATTTTCCTTATACGATCCAACACAAACACCCATAAATCCATAAGCCGCGAAATGTCGTCACCCACCATAAAGACGCCGGACGAGATTGAGAAGATGCGAGTCGCCGGGCAGCTTGCCGCATCAGTGCTGGATATGATTGAACCCCATGTCCAGGCCGGCAAGACTACCGAGGAACTGGACTCGATCTGCCATCACTTTATCGTAGAAGAGCTTCGGGCGGTTCCAGCTCCACTGAACTACCGTGGATTCCCGAAATCGATCTGCACTTCAGTCAACAATGTCGTATGTCACGGCATCCCCGGACCCAGAAAACTGAAAAACGGAGACATCATCAACATCGATGTTACAGTGATCAAAGATGGGTTCCACGGTGATACCAGTCGAATGTACCCGGTCGGAAATCCCTCCATCCGCGCAGACCGCCTATGCCGGATCACCCACGAAAGCATGATGAAGGGAATTGAAACCATCCGGCAGGGGTGCACGCTGGGCGATCTCGGACACGCGGTACAAAAGCACGCGGAATCCCATGGTTTCTCAGTCGTGCGCGAGTATTGCGGTCACGGAATTGGCAAGGGTTTTCATGAGGAGCCTCACGTCCTGCACTACGGAAAACCCGGTTTGGGCATGCCATTGCAGGCGGGTATGACCATCACCGTTGAACCGATGCTGAATTCCGGTCATCGGGATACAAGATTGCTGGCGGATAAGTGGACTGTGGTCACCAGCGACGGCACTCTATCCGCCCAGTGGGAGCATACCATTCTTGTAACTGAAACCGGTTTCGAGATTCTGACCATCTCACCGCAGACCGGACAGCCATAATCCAATCGGGTGTATTTGTCCATCCTGCGACAAGCGATAACAAGCCCAACGTAAAGCAGATGAATATCGGCATTGCGCCAGAAGATTCGACGTCTTTGGTTGAGACTTATCGCGCACAATTGCGCGCGGACGACGCCCGGCTCAGGAAACTTCATGAGAAGAAATATTCTGCCCAACGCATTGTCAGCACGCGAACACAGTCGGTTGACACGACACTTCGAAACGCCTGGAATGAGTTTTTTTCCGGTCATGAAGCCGGGGATCACGTCAGTCTGATCGCAGTCGGCGGTTACGGTCGAGAGGAACTCAACCCCTGTTCTGATATTGACATCATGCTGCTGCTTGACCAAAAGAACAATGGTCATTACGACAGGATCATCAAACCCTTTACCCGATTTCTGTGGGATATCGGATTTGAGGTCGGACATAGTGTCAGGACCATTGGTGATTGCATCAAGCAGTCACGGGCCGACCTGACAGTCATGACAACCCTGCTTGAGGCAAGATATTGTGCCGGCTCCCAAGCATTGTTCCGCCAGTTTGAAAGCAGGATACAGGACGCAAACATCTGGCCGGCGAGAAAGTTTTTCGAGGCGAAAGTCAAAGAACAGAAACTCAGACACCACAAGTATTCGGACACCGCCTACAATCTTGAACCCAATATCAAGGACGGACCGGGCGGACTGCGGGATATCCACACAGTTTCGTGGGTGACGATGCGCCACTTCGGCAGCCGCGGGCTGCATGAACTGGTTTTGCAGGAGTTTCTGCAGGAGGACGAATTCCAGACACTGATACGCGGCCGAAACTATCTGTGGAAGCTCCGCAATGAACTCCACCTGACACTGGGTCGGCGAGAAGACCGGCTGTTATTCGACAACCAGCTGAAACTCGCGGATAAATTCGGTTTCCTGGACGATGACAGCAACAAGGCCGTCGAGAAACTGATGAAACCCTATTTCCGCACGGTCAAGGTATTGCGGCACATCAACCAGATGTTATTGCAGCATTTCGATGAGTCGATACTCACGCGCAAGCGTCACAAGGTCGTGTCGCTGAACGGCAAGTTCCAGACGGTCGATGGCTATCTCGATTTTGTGGATGCAAAGTCGATCGACAAGAAACCTGAAATGCTGCTTGATGCATGCGTGAATTTTCAGTCCAACTGTGATATTCGAGGCATCAGGGCTGCGGCACTGAGACTGATGCGTTCAAAAAAGTATCTTGTGAACAGACAGCTTCGCAATTCCACTGCGGTAAAGTCCCAATTGCTTTCGGTCTTCAGCAACCCACAGCGGCTTCCGCAAACTTTGGACCTGATGCACGATACGGGTCTGTTGGGCAGACTGATTCCCGATTTCAACCGAATTGTCGGGCAGTTGCAGTATGACCTGTTTCATGTCTATACGGTGGATGCTCATCTGTTGAATGTGGTATGGCATATCCATGAGCTTGGACAGCCGGCAGCAGCTCGATCTGTGCCGCTGGCTGCCGCGGCAATGAAACGAATCATCAAGCCCGAGCGACTATTCATCGCGGGACTGTTTCACGACATCGCAAAGGGCCAGGGTGGCGACCACTCAGAACTGGGCGAAGTGCAAAGCTATCGATTCTGCAAGAGGATCGGAATGGATGAGTACGACTCTCACTTCGTCGCCTGGCTGGTGCGACAGCACCTTGCGATGAGCTTTACAAGCCAAAGGGAGGATCTGAATGATCCGGATGTGATATCCCGCTTTGCGGCGAAGGTAGGCAACCAGGAGCACCTGGATCATCTCTTTGTACTGACGATCGCCGACATGCGCGGGACTGGACCGAAAGTCTGGAACGACTGGAAAGGCAAAATGCTTGATCATCTGTATCTTGCAACCTCCCGGACACTATTGACAAATGTACTTCCGCACGACGAGGTCAAGCCTCAGATCGAGGAAATCAAAGCGGACTGCATTGCACTATTGGGAAAAGACCAGACACTGCGAAACAGGGCCGTGCGACTGTGGTCCAATCTGGAGGATGACTACTTTTTGAGCTACGATGCCGGCACCATTGAATGGCATGTGAGACATGCCGCAAAGACAAGCCTGATTGACCTGCCGCTGGTTGTCTTTCGCCCCCACCCTTCGATTGATGTCATACAGATATTCGTTCTTGCCGCCAATTCAGACGAGCAGTTCACGATCATCACCGGTGCGTTGGACTATTGTTCTTTGAATGTGCTGGAAGCGCGAACGCATCCATTGCGTTCAGGTCTGACCGCCTTTTCGTTTGTCGTAATGGTTCGCAATCATGTGACCGACGGTCACAACGCGAATCTGGAACATTTTGAGCGGACCGTTGCGCAGGCAATCGTCAATCGACAAATCCAGCATCTGCCGAGTGCCGTCAAGCCCGACCGGGTTGCCCGTCATATCGTCTTTCCGACCCGGATAGAATTTACGCACTCCCCTGGCAGCGATTACACTGTGATGGAAATATTCGCCCAAGATCGACCCGGTCTGCTTTATTTTGTAGTGAGGACGCTCCTGCTTCACAAGGTAAAGCTGCTTTCTGCGAAAATCACCACATCGGGAGCCAGGGCAGAAGATGTCTTTTTCATTGTTGATCGCGACGGTGATCCGATTTTCGATCAAGCCATCAAGGACGAGCTGAAAAAACAGATCATTCAGCAACTCGGCTGACAAATATCCAAACCTTCAATCAAACAGGAAAAATCTATGCCTAATCTGGAATCCATAATCAATCAAGCATTCGACAGGCGTGCAACACTTGATCCGGACTCCTGTCCGGATGACATTCGACAAGCGGTCGACGAAGCCATAGCAGCGATTGATGCAGGTGAACTGCGCGTCGCCGAGAAGCTCGACGGCAAGTGGCACGTCAATGAATGGGCAAAGAAGGCTGTTCTGCTTTCTTTCAGGGTGTATGACAATCAGGTTGTGCACGATGGAAACGCCACCTACTTTGACAAGGTTGAGAGAAAATTTTTCCGTCACAGCGAGCAGCAATTCATCGATGGCGGCTATCGAGTCGTGCCTCCGGCAACTGTGCGATACGGCTCATACATCGGCCGCAACGTGGTGCTGATGCCGAGCTATGTCAACATCGGTGCATTTGTAGACGACGGAACCATGGTGGACACCTGGGCTACTGTGGGCTCATGCGCCCAGATCGGAAAGAACGTACATCTATCGGGCGGTGTCGGGATCGGTGGCGTACTGGAACCCTTGCAGGCATCTCCGACAATTATCGAGGACAACTGTTTCATCGGTGCCAGAAGTGAGATCGTCGAAGGCGTGATCGTTGGCGAAGGATCAGTCATATCGATGGGTGTCTATATCGGTCAGAGCACAAGAATCTACGATCGTCGGACTGGAGAAGTCACTTACGGTCAAGTTCCTCCCGGTTCTGTCGTGGTCTCAGGAAACTTGCCCTCCGAGAGCGGGGAATACAGCCTGTATTGCGCAGTCATCGTGAAACAGGTTGATGCCAAGACAAGAAGCAAGACCGGATTGAACGAATTGCTCAGGGTAGACTGAAACAGGATTCAAGTCGCGGGAATTGCTTCGGACTCGCAACTGACGAAGTCTTGATGCCCGGGCGGTCAATCCAGGTTGCCGGCATTAATGTTCCCTGAACAGGACGGAACGGGAACTGATAGACGTCATGACCTCATATGAAATTGTACCGGCAGCGTTCGCCAAGTCCTCGACCGGCAATCCCTCGCCAAACAGTTTCACACTGGACCCGGCGCGGACATCTTGGTGCCGGTTCAGGTTGACAGCCAGCGTGTCCATGGATACCCTGCCGACCACATCGGCTGCGGTTCCCTCAATCAACACCCGAGCCTTGGACGATGCATTGCGAGGATACCCGTCTCCGTAGCCGCAACCGACGATTCCAATGCGACTATTTTCACTGCAAATCCAGGTCTGTCCATAGCCGACTGCTTCGCCGGCCCTGACCTGTTTCACGGAGAGTATCGTCGAGTAAAGCTCCATAACAGGCTTGAGGCCGAGTTGTTTAGAAGACATGCCTGCAATCGGAGATGCACCGTAAAGCATTATTCCCGGCCGCACCCAATCGAAATGGCTCTCCTTCAGGCTGACGATGGCCGCCGAATTGGCAATGCTGCGGTCCACATCGACACCAGCGGTAGACTGCCTGAATCGATCGAGTTGCACCGAAGTGAAATTCGAATCTGATTCATCGGCACAGGCGAAGTGAGAGATGACTCCCTTCAATTCAAGCAAAGGGATGGCCTCGATGGTTTTGAGGACGTTCGGGAGTTCATGGATCGGAAACCCCAATCGATTCATTCCCGTATCGACCTTGATCCAGATTGATACCCTATTGCCGGAACGAATCCAGCGCAGGAGCTCAAGCTGTTCGTCACAATAGATTACACAGTCAATTTGTCCTGCCTGGACGACCGGGACATGATCCGATTCACAAAAGCCTGACAGCACGCAGATAGGCTTCGTTATCCCCGGCTCTCTCAGTTGTGCCGCTTCATCAACCGTAGCCACTGCAAATGCATCCACACCCGACTGCAGGGCTTTTGCGACTCGTACAAGTCCGTGACCGTAGCCGTTCGACTTGACTACGCCCATGATTTTTGAGGCGGGTGAGAAGTCCCTCACCCTGGACAGGTTATGACGAAGGGCGGATAAGCGGATGGAACCATATAAGCGCACGGATTTTCCTGCTGTATGATCGATCAGACATGCGCAATATCATGAGTCAAGCCGGATTCAACGATGTTGGATTCCGATAGGTTATCGAAATGTGTACATTCTTTCATAAAACACAACTTGATCGTACCGGTATCTCCGTTTCGGTGTTTCGACACGATGATTTCTGCGGTTCCGTAATCTTTGGTATCGGCCTTGTATACCTCATCCCTGTAGATGAAAATGATTACGTCTGCATCTTGTTCTATTGCCCCGGACTCCCTGAGGTCGGCCATGATCGGGCGTTTGTTCGGGCGCGACTCGACTTCCCTGTTTAACTGCGAAAGCGCAATGACCGGTACATCCAGTTCTTTTGCAAGAAATTTCAGCTCCCGGGTTATGTTGGCGAGTTCGGTTGCACGATTGGACTGTTCATCTTTCATCTGCAGCAGCTGAAGATAGTCCACGATAATGAGATCGAGACCTGTTTCCCGATACATGCGTCGAGAAATTGCGGAAATCTGCAGGGGAGAGACATTCGGCGTGGCATCAATATAGATATGCGCATCCTTTAGCAGTTTCACGGCAAGCTCCAGCCGCTCCCAGTTTTGCTCTTCTTCCCGACCACTCCCGAATTCGGCTTTTCGAATTTTCGCCGCATCGACACCGCTCAACGAAGACAGCGAACGCATGGACAGCTGGACGGCTGGCATTTCAAGGCTGAACACCGCGACTTTCATTTTTTCCTCGAGCGCGGCATTTTCCGCAACATTCATGGCCAGTGCGGTCTTGCCCATCGAGGGTCGCCCGGCGATGATTATGAGATCAGACCGCTGGAACCCCCCGGTCAGGTCGTCCAGATCGGTAAATCCGGTTGGCACTCCAGTAATGCCACTCTTGTCCGGATTCTCATACAGTTCAAGTATTCGCTTGAAAGCCTCGTCGGCAGCATCCTTGATGTGCAGCAAGTCCGCGTTATTGTCAAATTGCTTTCCAAGGTCGAAAATCATTTTCTGCGACCTGCTCAGGATGTCGTCAACCGACTCGTTCTCGCGTTCGTAGACTGTTCTTTGGATTTCTTCGGCGCGTTTCAGCAAGTTGCGCAGGATTGCACAGTCCCGGACAATTTGCGCATACGAGTCGGCGTTGATACTGTTCGGAGTTTCGTTGGCGATCTGCGCCAGATAATTTGTGCCACCGACCTCCTCCAGGCTGCCGTCCCGTTTCAGCCAGTCGTTCATCGTCAGAAGATCGATCTTTGTATGCTTGCGGTGGAGATCGATCATCGACCGGTAAATCAGTCGGTGACGATGATGATAGAAATCCTCGGCCGCGAGCAATCCGATGACGTTCTCAAGCTGCTCGTGATTGATCAGGACGGCTCCGAGCACCGCACGCTCAGCGTCAACCTGTTGTGGGGGTGTTTTCAGGTAATGTAGATTGGAAGGATCAGGCGAAGTCCTCATATCTGGTGGTGTATTTCGATGGACCTCGTCCGTATTCACTGATCAGTTGCCTCCTCGCTCGGAGTCTCATCTGCATCTTCTGATTCCTCTGCATTCGGAGATTCGTCCGATGCGGACTCATCCTGTCCGTCATCCAGCAGTTCCTCCATGGAGGGTTCAAGAGAGTCGGCTTCGACAATTATTGTCATGTCGAAATTCACCTCAGGATGAACTTTGATGTTGATGACATGTTCTCCGACTTGTTTGATTGATCCGCCAGGCATGTCGATCTCGGACTTGAGGATTTCTGTGCCTGCCTCGGCGGCCTTGTCAATAATTTCCATGGTTGACACCGAACCGAAGAGCCTGCCGGTTTCGTCAACAACGTGCTTGGATATGCGCAGTGTCTTGACTGCTGAATCCGCACGGGCTTGTGCGACATCCAAGCGATCTTTCTCTTCCTTGATCAGCTGGGCACGACGCTTCTCAACTTTGGCCAGCGCCTCCGCGGTCGCCTTGACGGCCTTTTTCTGAGGGATCAGATAATTTCGGGCGTATCCGGGCTTGACCTGCACTGTGTCACCCAGCTGTCCCAGTTTCTGTACCGCTTCAAGCAATATTACTTCCATGGCATACTCCCGACTAATGAGAATCAGTGTATCCGATCAGTGCCAGATACCGCGCACGCTTGATCGCACGAGCAAGCTGTCTTTGATAGCGTGCTTTTGTCCCGGTACTTCGGCTGGGACTGATCTTCCCGGATTCTGAAATGAAACCTTCAAGCATATCCAGATCCTTGTAGTCGACCTCATCAATGCCAGCCGCTGTGAACTGGCAGAATTTTCGGCTTCGATAACGACGGTTCATGTGGTCACCTCCTCTTGTTCAGATTCTGCCGTTTCATCTTTCGCTTCATTGGTTTCGGACTTGCCCTCGTCGGTCGAATCACCATCTTCGGTCGCGTCAGCTTCAGGCGCCTCGTTTTCCTGCTCTCGCGCTTCGGCTGCCTTGGCAGCCTCCCGAGCTTTCAGGCGCTTCAGTTCCTCCGCCTCACGTTCCTTTGCCAGCTTTTCCTCTTCTTCCTGCTTGATTATTTTTTTCATGATCGCCGACTGTTCGGTAATCGCCTTTTCCTGCCTGATGCAAAGGCTGCGGAGAATGGAATCATAATATCTGAAATCGTTCTCAATCTTGTCCTTGACCGAAGGGTCGCATTCAACATTCATGAGAAAGTAGTCAGCTTTGTAGACTTTCTTGATTGGATAGGCGAGTTTGCGCCGTCCCCAATTCTCCTGCCGATAGACCTTGCCACCAGAATCCTCGACAATTTTTCGATATCTGGCGACTATCTCTTCGATTTGCGCACTCTGGTCAGGATGGACCAGTGCGACAATTTCGTAATGACGCATTTATGTCTCCTCTCGGATAATCAGCCTTGAACTACCGGCTTTGGCAAGGCAAGGAGTTGGATGTGGTGCCGGAATACGGATATTTTACTCTCAATAGTCGATTTCACAAGCCATTTTTGAGTGGTCATCACGAGGGCTGACCCCTCCCCGGCTCAGGGCGCAAATCGTGGCCGGCGTTTTTCAACGAATGCGGCCACTCCCTCAAAAAAGTCGTCTTCTGCCATGCATTCAAGGAAACTGTTCAGTTCGCAGTTCAACTGCGTACTCAGGTCATTATCGAACGACTGACGGATCAGACGTTTCGCGTTGGCAACCGCCTTGCTCGCTGAATTGACAATCGTTGCAGCGGTACTCGCGACCGTATCGTCAAGCGCACTGTCTTCGACCACCATGTTGATCAGTCCCATTTCCAAAGCTTCCCGGGCACTGTAGCGTTTGGTCAGCAACGTCACTTCCATGGATTTTTTCATGCCCACCGATCTAGGCAGATAATAGGTGCTGCCACCGTCCGGAGAAGTGCCAAGAAGGTTATAGGCGGAGGTGAAAAATGAGTTTTCTGATGCAATCGCCAGGTCGCAGCCAGCAACCAGACTGATCCCAAAGCCCGCAGCGGCGCCGCGCACGCTTGCGATCACCGGAACCGGCAACGCTGCAATATTCTCAACAAGAACATGGACCCGTGAGATAAGTGAATTGAATGCGTCGGTCTTGGCAGCCCGATCAAGGTTTCGCAGTTCATGAAAATAATGGATGTCTCCACCGGCCATGAAATTTGCGCCTTCCCCACGCAGCACTGCGCAGCGTACGTCTGAGGCGTCCCTAATTTCATCGATCACTTTGGCCAACCCCTCAAGCAAATCGTGATTCAGTGCATTGAACTGTTTGGGTCGGTTCAGTCTGATGTGGCATACCCCTTCATGTGTCTCAGCAAATACAGCGTTCATTGTTCACTCCGAAATTTCAATTCAAGATCGTGCTGGCAACTGCCAACCGGATGGCCGGAAACCTGATCTGTCCGATTCACGGGAAATCAAGTATGGTCGTGTCTGGTTTCAGATTGTGATCCGTAAAAAAATCCGCCCGCGTCTCCAACGCATACATAAAATTCTGCGAATTGACGCCATAGGTCGCGGCAGGCCCGTCTCCGATCTTCTGAGGTGTCATTCGCACAATTGCAATGAGTTTGCGATCCTGACCAAAGAAACCGATATCCAGATCGTCATGTACATTGAGCATGTGAAAACGACTGTTGGTAGGCGTATTGTAGACAAACAGGATTGAGCTCAACTGTATGACTTCCGGACAGATGTGCTGGAACCCGGCGGATCTTTCCCGGGGGCTGTCGGCAATTCGAGATCGAATCCTGATCACCTCACCATCTTCACGTTGAAGTTTTACTGTCTGGAGGGTCATCTCAGACCACTGCGGTGTCGCGAACTTGCAACTGTCGTCTGCCGCGGCTTGTGCAAAGCCGACAAGGACGGATATGCTCAAAATGATGGTCAGTCTAACCAACAGCGCTCCGGATAACCGTACAGATCTGATGGATGTGCGACTTGGGCATTTCGGGATAGAGAGGCAGTGAGATCACTTCATCTGCCGCGGTGATGGATTCAGGAAAATCAGCATCCGAATAGCCCAGATGACGATAAGGCAGTTGCTTGTGTATTGGAAACGGGTAATAGATCTGGTATCCGATGCCATGACGGTCCAGGACTTTGGCAATTGTGTTCCGAATCCGGCTTCTGACTGTAAACACATTGTATGCGTGAGTTGTTCCGACCTGTTGCTGTGGCAGTGTCAGATCAAGTCCTTGCAGCTGCTCGAGGTAGATTTCTGAAATCTCGTGCCGGGTTCTGATCTTCCCGTCAACCGAATTTATCTTGACCGACAGCACTGCGGCCTGAATGCAGTCGAGTCGATTGGTGCTTCCGATAATCGAGTGGGTATTCGGGCCGGTCACGCCATGATTTCGCAACAGCTTCAATTGGTCGGCAATCCAGGCATCGTTGGTTGCAACGAGGCCACCATCCCCGAATGCTCCCAACACCTTGGTCGGATAGAAACTGAAACAACCCGCGTCACCGATACTTCCGGCAAATCGCTCACCGATTCTTGCACCAAACGCCTGCGCTGCGTCTTCGACGACTGCGATGCCGCGGTCCGCCGCAATTCTCATAATCGGTGCGAGATTTGCGGGTGCACCGAAAAGGTGAACCGGCAATATGGCTTTTGTATTATCGCGAATCGCGGATTCAATCCTGCTCACATCAATATTGAAATCAATCGGATCTATGTCTACGAAAATCGGTGTGGCGCCGATGAGGGATACTGCTTCTGCCGTCGCGAAAAAGGTAAAGTCGGGAACAATAACCGAGTCGCCAGGCCCCACGCCTGAAGCCTTCAATGCCAGTGAAATGGCTTCAGTTCCACTCGATACCGAAACCGCATGCTCCACTTTGAGATAGTCGGCCATGAGCGTCTCAAACCGATCAATCGCGTCACCCAGAATGAAGTTTCCACTCAGACCCAAGCGTTCTATTTCCTCGAACCACTCATTTTTGACCTCGTTGTATTGCCCGGTCAGGTCGAAATACGGAATCGTCTGCTTTGCCATCGTCAGTTTTGGTTAACCTGTATACGAACCATCTCAGCCACCTGCATCGCGGACAATCCATCCTCAACGGTAACGTATGGTGTGCCACCATTGCGAACAATATCCACAAAGTGATTGACTTCTGTCTTCAAGGTGATATTCGGTGTGACCTCGACTTTTGATTCAACCGTCACTGTATCCGCATCCCCATCGTTATTGTCCTCAGTTGTCCGAACCGTCATCGTCTGGTTGAGCAAGTCAAGCTCCATGTACTGATGATGTGTGTAGACCTGAAAAATCCTCTGTCGTTCAAGTGCGACCCGGGACGCGGTCACATTTGCCACTGAGCCGTTCTCAAATTCAATTCTGGCATTCGCAACATCAACATGCTGGGTCACTACTGACGTACCGAGTGCCGAAACACTTGCCACCGGGGCCTTGACGAATGCTAGCACCAGATCAATATCGTGGATCATGAGATCATTGATCACATCAACATCACCACCGCGGCCGCCAAACTTGCCCTGTCTGTGCGCCTCGACGTACTTGGGCTGATCCACCCTATTGGAGGCCTCCATAATCGCGGAATTGAATCGCTCCTGATGTCCGACCATGCACGTCACGCCGTTGCGATGGGTCAGTTCGACGATGGATTGCGCCTCTTCAAGGGAGGAAGCCAGAGGTTTTTCGATCAGAACGTGAACCTTTCGGTTCAGACAAATCTCGGCGACGCTGTAATGTGCGGTTGAGGGGACCGCAATACTGATCGCATCGGCCAGTTCAGCCAGCTGTGCTGAGTCGGTATACCATGCACAATCGAATCTTTCAGCCACCCGGCGTGCGGTATCCGGGACAATGTCAGCAACTCCGATCAATTCAACCGCATCGTTCGCCTTATAGTGGGATGCGTGGAGCTCGCCCATGAAACCGGCGCCGATCACGCCGACTTTCAGTTTGTCGGCTGCGTTGATGTGACTGGTCATAGTCGTAATTACTACTCGACAGAAGTTGAAGTGGCAGATGAATTGGTTGATATACCGTTAGAAACCCGCCTGAATCTGAGTGGAACGGCCAAGCAAACAGTCATAATCGAATAACCGATCGCATTCGATCAGAACCCGACGGCATTATATACACTCGACTGTATTCGATTGAAAACGGGTCAGGCACCTGTTGCAATGGGAGTGAATGAATCTGTCCTGTTGTGGCTGTTGGCTTTGCGCCTGAGTGATGTGTCGAACGGGTACAACTTATTTGTTGCGGTATCACAAGGAGGTTAAAATGAGATGGTTGCAAGATCTTGAGATTCAGGAGACCGGGAGCCGGGTGTCATTTTGATGCTTACAAATCTCAGAATAAATCTAACGACTTTTCTTTCAGTCGAGGATGTCACCGAAGGGAACGATTCCGTCGCACGGACATCCAATGCGGCAGCCGCGCTGTTGCTGGAGGCCGCTCAGGCCGACAATGAGATAGACGAAGCAGAACTTGCTCAGATTGAACTTTCATTAGTCAACAACCTGGGCGTGAACTCGGAAAACGTCAAGCAGATTGTCAGCGGCGCACAGAAGCAACTGGATCATGCGACGTGTCTGCACGAGATCACCAAGATCATCAATCAGAATTGGTCAGTCAACGACAAGATCAACTTGATTGAGAGCATGTGGAAAGTCGTATTGAGTGATCAGCATCTCGATGCACATGAACAGCATCTGATGCGAAAGATCAAGGGATTGCTCCACATTCCGCAGACCGAGTACATTGCAGCCAAACTACGCGCCAAAGACGCGCTTGGCACCAACTGATCCAAGTTGTGCCGTCTCTGCCGGCCGGCGTCTACCAGGGAATGTCTTCGGCTGGATCTTCCGGGAAGTCTGAAGTGCTTTGCGGTCTCGCGGGTTGCGAGGTTTGGGAATCAGGGTCAGCATTGCTGCTCTGACCATCGTCGGATGTCCGAGAGTAATCTCCCTGCCCGTCGCCTCTGGAACCCAGCATGGTCATGTCCCGTGCAACTATCTCGGTTGAATATCGATCCTGACCGGTTCTCGGGTCTTGCCATTTCCGGGTCTGCAGTCGGCCCTCAACATAGACCAGACTGCCCTTGCGGAGATATTGTGCGACCACTTCTGCAAGTTTTCCGAAAAAAACAACCCGATGCCATTCAGTCTTCTCCTGACGTTCACCCGAATCCTGACTTGGGAATCTTTCGCTCGTCGCCACATTGCAATTCACAACCATAAGCCCGGTCTGTGTTCTGCGTTGGTCTGGGTCAGCGCCCAAGCGCCCTACGATGATTGCCTTGTTTACACTACCTGTCATTTTCAACTCCGAAATCTAAGCGTTAATCATGGTTCTACCCAGCTTGAATTTCGACTTCGATCATTTCAATGTCGACACCTTGCCCAAAACAATGAACTCAATCGATATCCATAGCAGTATAACAATTCCCGCCGCACAAAACACACCAGTTGCGCCGAACCAATCGTAGGCGAATCCACCGACGACACCACCCACAAACGCACCTGTGAATGTACAGGTGTTGAACACACCCATCACCGTGCCCCGCATACCTGAGTCTGCGGCAGAAACAGTCGTTGAGGGAAAGATAGCCTCAAGTGTATTGAATCCGACAAAGAACAGCCACAAACCGACTGCCAGAAGCACAAAATCACCTGAACGCGAACCTAGAGTCACACCTGCGAGCGCAATGACAAGCAATAATGCTGCGCAAAGCATGACCGGTCGGGAGCGTCCTTTTCCTGATCCGATTCGGATCAGTGGAACCATCATGACGAATGACAAAATGAACACCGGTGCATAAACCTTCCAGGTACTGGTTCGAGCAAGTCCGGTCGCTTCCACAAGTTCGATGGGAAACGCCAGGAACAGGGACGTTACCGCTACATGAATGGCCAGGGTACCGAAGTATAGCCCGACAAGTTTCCGATTGGTCAGCGCAGACTTCAAATTTGAAAACAGACGCCCGGTCGGTGCGCTTGCGACCTGAACCGGCAGCGGAGGGACAACCTTCCAGACCAGAATCAGTCCGACTGCCGCCATCGCCGCAGCCAACCAGAACAAGCCTCGCAGTCCGGCAATGTAGTTCAACGAGGGGCCCAGAATCAGCGCCAGGGTGAACGCAGTACCAATTGACACTCCGATGACCGCCATCGCCTTGGTGCGTTGTGATTCTCGAGTCAGGTCACCGACACATGCCAGCACCACTGCCGCGATGGCTCCACCGCCTTGCAGGAATCTCCCGGCGATAACTCCAAAGATGGTGGTTGATTCCGCAGCGACCATACTGCCAATCGCAAAAATCACCAGGCCGAGCACCAGCATCGGTTTTCGTCCCCATCGATCCGAAGCGGCGCCAAAAGGCACCTGCAGCAGTGCCTGGGTCAGGCCATAGATGCCAAGTGCCATACCGATGAGAATCGGTGTTGACCCATGGAAATCATCAGCATGCAGCGCCAACACCGGCAAAATCATGAACAGCCCAATGAGGCGCATTGCCAGTACGGCAGCCAGCGAGGTAACCGACTTTCTCTCTAATGCTGTAAAACCTTCTTGTCGCACTTGAGACTTTATGACTTCAGTAAATCCGATCAGGCCAACAGCAGGCGGACGAACATAACAATAACTTCCGGGAATACGATGGACACGAGAGAGGTCAGCTTGATACTGAAGTGATCGCTTCGACTTTTTCCCTGACGGGCTGCCGATACCCTGGCAAGAGCAGTAAGAATCGCTTGAAGCCTGTATGCATGATCAATGCTGACAAGTGATTGTCCAATCGTCCCGCGACCAAGATATGAGGAAAGTTACTTCGGGCTCAATGTTGGCGCAAGTGGATGCAACGCAAAGTGACCTGGTCGGGGAAGCCAGCTGTGATCTTCACGCAACGATCGTTTCTGAGTTCCGGGGGCAGTATTCACATCTCCTGCCTGAACCTTCAAATGCTTCATACGTACATTACGTTTGTTGACTTGTTACATGAAAAACCGGGTTCCGACTTAAGTCGCCGTGTTATTTATATCGTTAATTCAGTCTGACTGATGCAAGTTTTTTCGAGAACTTCGTCAATTGATTTTTCGAATTCAGCCAGGTACGCGGCTTGCACCACCGCGATTCCTTTCTTTATCTGTCCAGCAAAGAAATTTGCCGGACGCAGTAAACCCCCAATCCAATTCGCGTTTGGAATTCTTTTTGCCTGATGCACCCAAAGCGGGTAATATTTAATGGTTGTACTTTTTTTTAAAATGCCGATGTCGTCAGGAAAAATCATCGTCCGCGGTGCTAGAACACATAACCTGAAAAATGTTTCGGTCGACCTGCCGCGGGACAAGATCAACGTAATCACCGGTCTTTCCGGCTCCGGCAAGTCGTCACTGGCATTCGATACGATCTATGCGGAAGGACAAAGACGTTACGTGGAGTCCCTTTCCGCCTATGCAAGACAATTCCTCGCACTGAAGGACAAGCCTGATGTCGATTCGATTGAAGGGTTATCCCCGGCAATCAGCATCAATCAGCAGGCAACTCGTTACAGTCCCCGTTCCACGGTGGGTACGGTAACTGAAGTCTATGACTATCTCCGCTTGCTCTATGCCAGAATCGGAGAACCAAGATGTCCCGAACATGGCGTTACACTCTCCGCAAAGTCGATTGCTCAGATTGTCGATCAAGTACTGTCACTCGGCGAAGATATCAGGACCGCAGTCATCGCTCCGGTCGTGCGTGACAAAAAAGGCGAACACGAACAAACCATCGCCAAACTAAAGCGGCTGGGGTACGTTCGACTGCGAATCAATGGCGATGTTTATGAGATCGAGCGCGTGCCGAAACTGGATCGCAATTTAAAAAACACCGTCGAAGTCATTGTCGATCGCCTCATTCCCTCTGACAGCACCCGTGTGCGTCTGACCGACTCGATTGAAACCGCGGTCGAACTGTCAGAGGGGCTTGTGATCTGTGCGAAGATTCACCAAGACGGTTCCATTGAAGACGAAGGCACTGTTTTCAGCGCCAACTTCGGCTGTCCCTACTGTGGCTATGTCTTGGATGAACTTGAACCGAGAATTTTCTCATTCAACAATCCCATGGGAGCCTGCAGTCAATGCAAGGGACTCGGCCAAACGTTCAGTTTTGATCCTGAAAAAGTAGTGGTATCGCCCGAATCGAGTATCGCTTCAGGCGCCTTGGCGGAATGGAGTACCCGGCATGGCTACTATTACAGCATGCTGGAATCTTTGGCAAGACACTATGGCTTCAACCTTGATATCCCGTTTTCCGCACTTCCTGAAGCGGCCCGGAATCTCGTTTTATACGGCAGTGGATCGGACAAGATTGCCATGCGCTATACCAGCACGAATGGACGAGTGTATCGGAGTTTCAGACCCTTTGAGGGCGTAATCCCAAATTTCGAGCGACGACTGCGGGAAACCACATCCGAAACCATCAAAGATGAACTCGCCAAGTATCAGATCACCAAGCCCTGCAACTCCTGCGGTGGGGCCAGACTGGCAATGGGTCCGCGTAACGTGTTTGTCGACAATATGGCCATCCATGAACTGACGAATCTCAACATTACCGAAACCATCGATCGTTTCCAGAACATGAGCTACGACAGGCAGAATGTTCCAGTCGCGGAACGTATTGTCAGAGACATCACACAAAGACTGCAGTTTCTCGCTGATGTCGGCCTGACTTATGTTTCGCTGGATCGGGCGACCTCTACACTGTCCGGTGGCGAGCTTCAGAGAATCAGACTGGCATCTCAGGTCGGCTCCGGTCTGGTGGGTGTTACGTACGTGCTTGACGAACCGTCAATCGGACTCCATGAGCGGGACAACGCCAAATTACTGAATACCCTGAGCCGCCTGCGCAACCTGGGCAACACACTGGTCGTAGTCGAGCATGATGAGACCACGATCAGGAGCGCCGACCATATCGTGGACTTGGGACCGAGAGCGGGTACCCAGGGCGGAGAAGTCCTGGTACAGGGGAGTGTTCAGGAGATTGAAAGCTGCCAGGAATCGCTGACCGGACAATATCTTTCCGGCAAGCGCAAGATTGACATACCGTTTTGGAGAGTGCCTTTTGATGAAAAGCGCACGCTCGGTATCCGGGGTGCGCAGGGGAATAACCTGAAGAACATTGATGTGGAAATACCGCTGGGGCTGTTCACTTGCGTGACCGGAGTTTCCGGATCCGGTAAATCAACGCTGGTCAATGAGACCATCCATCCTGCAATCTCCTCACGTCTTTATCGTTCGAGGCTGTCCGCCGCGAAGCACAGCGGAATATTCGGACTGGAGAATATTGATAAGATCATTCGGATCGATCAGCAACCGATCGGACGCACACCGCGCTCGAATCCCGCCACCTATACCGGATTGTTCAGCCATATCAGGAAACTCTTTGCACGAACGCTGGAAGCTCGAAGCCGCGGCTATCAGGAAGGTCGGTTTTCCTTCAATGTTCGCGGCGGTCGCTGCGAGAACTGTCGCGGAGGAGGATTGGTGCGCGTGGAGATGAACTTTCTTCCAGATATGTTTGTCAGCTGCGAAGCCTGTAATGGGAAGCGTTACAATCGAGAGACACTTGAAATCGAATACAAGGGGATGAATATCGCTGAGGTGCTTGATCTTTCGGTCACAGAGGCGATGGAGAAGTTTTCTGCGGTGCCGGCGCTTGCCCGCAAACTGAAAACGCTGTGCGACGTGGGTCTTGAATACATCCGGCTGGGACAGAGTGCGACGACACTATCAGGCGGCGAGGCTCAAAGAATCAAATTATCACTGGAACTGTCAAAACGCGATACCGGAAGCACGCTGTATCTGCTGGACGAACCGACGACCGGGCTGCACTTCGAGGATATCAGGCAACTGCTTTCTGTTATACTGGAACTCCGTGACCGCGGTAACACCATTGTCATCATTGAGCATAATCTGGAGGTCATCAAATCTGCCGACTGGATTATCGATCTCGGCCCCGAAGGTGGTGATGAAGGAGGCTTCATCACAGCGTGCGGCACCCCTGAGCAAGTGAGTACGGTCGGTGAGTCACACACCGGATTGTGCCTTGCACGGGCACTTGAGCCAATCTCCGTTCACATTGATCACTGATCACGTGGATGGGCATTTTCAGTATTTTCCTCAGCCGTAAGTTTGTATAAATTCGATAAATTGGTAGAACAGGTATGTCCGATCCGAAAACACTGATTGACGTCGATCCCGACGAAACCCAGGAATGGCTCGATTCGCTGGCCAGTGTGATTGATCGCGAGGGGCATAAGCGGGCACATTTTCTGATCGAACAGCTCATCGACAGCGCTCGACGTTCCGGCGCCCATATTCCCCACAAGCCCACTACTGCCTATGTCAACACAATCTCTACGGCAAACGAACAGCGAAGTACAGGTAATCATGAACTTGAATGGAAGATCCGTTCGCTGATCCGGTGGAACGCGCTCGCGATCGTCGTGCGCGCCAACCAGTCATCATCGGAACTGGGTGGGCATATCGCGAGTTTCGCCTCATCCGCCACGCTATATGACGTAGGATTCAACCACTTCTGGCACGCTCCGAGTGATTCACACGGGGGCGATCTGATCTTTATTCAGGGGCATTCGGCACCTGGCATCTATGCGCGTGCATATCTTGAAGGCCGTCTGGATGAGGCTGATCTTGAGAATTTCCGGCAGGAAGCTGACGGCTCCGGCCTGCCGTCCTACCCGCATCCATACCTGAAACCGGATTTCTGGCAGTTTCCGACTGTATCCATGGGATTGGGTCCCATCATGGCGATCTATCAGGCTCGGTTCATGAAATATCTGGAAAATCGCGGCCTGACCGATACATCAGGACGGAAAGTCTGGGCGTTTGTCGGTGACGGCGAGATGGATGAGCCTGAATCAATGGGTGCATTGTCATTGGCCGGTCGGGAGCATCTCGACAACCTTATTTTTGTTGTCAACTGCAACTTGCAGAGACTGGACGGACCGGTGCGCGGAAACGGGAAGATCATCCAGGAGCTTGAGGGCGAGTTTCGCGGAGCCGGATGGAATGTGATCAAGCTGATTTGGGGTTCGTATTGGGATCCGCTGCTGATGGCAGATACGAACGGAACGCTTCGAAGACGGATGGAAGAAGCCGTCGATGGTGAATTTCAGGCGTTCAAGGCAAAAGGCGGCGCTTACACCCGCGAGAACTTCTTCGGCAAATCGGAAGAACTGCTTGCAATGGTTGCAAAAATGACCGACGAGGATATCTGGCGCCTGAATCGCGGCGGGCACGATCCGCACAAGGTATACGCCGCGTATGCAGCAGCTGTTCAGCATACAGGCCAGCCTACCGTAATTTTGGCCAAAACCGTCAAAGGTTACGGCATGGGTGAGGCCGGAGAGGGTCAGAATATCACCCACCAGCAGAAGAAAGTCGGTGAGGACTCATTGGTCTCATTCCGCGATCGCTTCCGAATTCCACTGACTGATGAAGAACTGGCATCGGCCCCGTACTACCGACCCGCTGCGGATAGTCCTGAAGTCCAATACATGCTTGATCAGCGACGAAAGCTAGGCGGCTCGCTGCCGGTAAGAAGACAGCCGGATACCAAGTTCGAAATTCCACCGTTAAGCGTATTTGAGACGCAACTGAAAGGAACCGGCGAACGCGAGATCTCCACTACCATGGGGTTCGTTCGGATTCTGACCACACTGATCAGAGACAAGAATATCGGACAGCGCATTGTGCCGATTGTACCGGATGAATCACGCACGTTCGGCATGGAAGGCATGTTCCGACAACTTGGAATTTACTCCCCATCCGGACAGCTGTACGAACCGGAGGATTCCGATCAGCTGATGTCCTATCGGGAGTCCAAGACCGGGCAGGTGCTGCAGGAAGGGATTAATGAAGCCGGCTCGATGTGTTCCTGGATCGCAGCAGGCACATCAGCGAGCAATCATGATTTCGACATGATTGCTTTTTTCATTTTCTACTCCATGTTCGGTTTCCAGCGATGCGGTGATCTGGCATGGGCAGCAGCCGATATACAAACTCGCGGTTTTTTGATCGGCGGTACCGCCGGGCGCACGACACTCGCCGGTGAGGGATTGCAGCATCAGGATGGCCATAGTCACGTTCTCGCCTCGACCGTTCCGTCGTGTATCTCCTATGATCCGGCCTATGTCTATGAACTTGCCGTGATTATTCACGACGGTCTGCGCAGGATGTACAGTGAACTTGATCCGGTCTATTACTACATCACATGCATGAATGAAAACTATGCCCATCCACCGATGCCGGAAGGTGTGGAACAGGGAATCGTCAGAGGCATGTATCCGTTGATTCGTTCCGAGCGTGACAGTGAATTGCGAGTGCAATTGCTGGGAAGCGGTACGATTCTGCGAGAAGTGATCGCAGCGGCTGAACTGCTGGAATCCGAATACTCGGTTGCTGCAGATGTGTGGAGTGTGACAAGTTTCAACGAACTCGCACGGGAAGGACAGTCAGTCGCGCGCGAGAACCGACTGAGTCCCAAGTCCAAGCGCAAGCACTCCTATGTAGAAGAGTGTCTCGAACAGACTAAAGGACCTGTCATTGCCGCAACCGACTACGTCCAAAACCATGCGGAGCAGATTCGGGGATTTGTGCCGCGCAGCTACCACGTATTGGGGACAGATGGATTTGGACGATCGGACACACGTGCCAAATTAAGGTGGTTTTTTGAGGTTAATTGTGCGCACATCGCGGGTACAGCATTGAAAGCGCTCGCAGACGAAGGACAGATGAAACTGACAGATGTTGCCAAAATGTACAAAAAGTATGGGATCGACCCTGCAAAACCCGACCCCACTACGACCTGACGGAAGGTTGCGGTAGAAAGTCAATGAGAACGGCTGTCATTACAGGCCATCGGGAAGGGTCAGCGCGCACAGCCCCTTGCTTGCAAATTTGCGGTTCGCAGTACTGAAATGAGCGATCTTTATACAGTGAAACTGCCCGATATCGGCGATTTTTCCGAAGTGGAGGTTATCGAAATCCACATCAGGGTGGGAGATAAGGTTGCTGCTGAAGAGTCATTGGTCACACTTGAGAGTGACAAGGCGACGATGGATGTGCCCTGCCCTGAGTCAGGTGAGGTCGCGGAGATCCTGATATCGATCGGCGATAAGATTTCTGAGGGAGACTCGATACTTGCACTGAAAGGAATTTCTGAATCGGAGGACGATCCCGAATCAGCGCCGGACCCTGCAGACATCGAATCACAGCCCGACGAGACATTGCCGCAAGAGTTGCCGGCCGAACCAGCACAGGAAAGCCAGCCGGCCGCAGACAGTTCTGATCCGTTTGCGCCGAAGCGACCGCCCATACTTCCACCGCCGGTCGAACGGGCGAAAGGGACTTTGGCACATGCAAGTCCAGCGGTGCGGCGATTCGCTCGAGAATTGGGAGCGGACCTGTCGAAAATAAGAGGCACAGGGGCCAAAGGACGGATTGTCAAGGAAGATGTGCAGCTGTATGTCAAGAGCATTCTTCAGGGAGAACTCTCGCCTGCCCGCGGCGGGCCTGTCGGGCCACCACCGATTCCTGAAGTGGACTTCACCCAATTCGGCCTGATTGAATCGATCTCACTTTCCAAGATCAAGAGAATCACCGGGGACCGTCTGCATAGATCATGGCTTGACATACCCCATGTCACCCACCATGATGAGGCGGATATATCTGAACTGGAAATTTTCCGGAAAGCTATTGACGCTGAAGAGAGAATATCCGGTACCCGGGTGACAATTCTCGCATTTATCTGCAAAGCGATCATCAACGCCCTCCAGCAGTATCCGAATTTCAACGCATCGCTTTCTCCAGACCGACAGAGCCTGATCCTGAAGAAGTATTTCAACATCGGGGTTGCAGTAGACACACCGAATGGCCTGGTTGTTCCAGTGATCCGGGACATTCAGAAACTTGGCGTGCTTGAGATCGCAAGGACATTGCAGGAGCTGGGCGAAAAAGCCCGGACGGGCAAGTTGACTCCGAGTGATTTTCAAGGTGGATGCTTTACGATTTCTAGTCTCGGTGGAATCGGGGGTCGTTTTTTCACGCCGATCATCAATCCGCCAGAAGTCGCAATTCTGGGGGTGAGCAGAAATCATCAGGTCGCAGTTCCGGGCAATGACGGTGTTGAGTGGAAGACCATGCTGCCCCTGTCGCTTTCCTACGACCATCGTGTCATCGACGGTGCCGAGGCAGCACGATTTGTGAAGTTTGTCTGCGAACTGCTGTTTGACGCCAGACGCATTCTGCTCTGAATACATTGCTTCAGCCGGATATTCAATTTTGAGTGCGAATAACTCCGAACTACGCGTCGATGTTGCAGTACTGGGTTCGGGCCCGGGCGGTTATACAGCCGCGTTCAGAGCTGCTGACCTGGGAAAGAAGACCGTTCTGATCGAACGCTACCCGCAACTTGGCGGTGTGTGCCTGAATGTTGGATGCATCCCATCAAAGGCGTTGCTTCATGTGGCCAAGATTGTCTGTGAGGCGGCCGAGATCAAGGAGTGTGGTGTGTTGTTCGGTGAGCCGGAAATCAATCACCAGCAACTGCGCAAGTGGGTTGATGATGTCATCGGGCAGCTGACAGGCGGTCTTGCGGCACTTGCAAAACAAAGAGGGGTTGAGGTCGTCACCGGTGTCGGTCAGTTTGCAAGCTCTGACGCCATTGACGTTGTCGATGAGGAGCACGCCAAACGAGTCTATTTTCGCGATGCGATTGTCGCTGCGGGTTCACGACCTGCCTCCCTGCCCTTTCTGCCTGATGATCCGCGGATTGTCGACTCGACTGGCGCACTGTCACTTCAGCAGATTCCCAAGCGGTTGCTGATTGTTGGCGGTGGAATTATCGGACTCGAACTTGCTACTGTCTATCACGAACTTGGTACTGCTGTCACCATAGTTGAGATTCTCGATTCCCTGATCGCAGAGGCCGATCGCGACATTGTGAAGCCGCTCACTGCGCGAGTCAAGCGCAAGTATGAAAATATCCTGCTCAAGACCACTGTGACTTCCATAGACGCAGAAAAAGAGGAGTTGATCGTCGAGTTTGAAGACAGCAAAGGCAAGACAACACAAGCATTCGATATGATTCTTTCAGCTGTCGGACGCGTTCCGAATGGAAAATTCATCAATGCGAAAGCCGCAGGCTTGGCGGTCGATGAGCGAGGATTCATTCCAGTTGACGCACAACAGAGAACCAATGTCGATGGAATTTATGCGATTGGCGACATCACCGGAAATCCGATGCTTGCGCACCGCGCTACGCATCAGGGCAAGGTCGCGGCAGAAGTGCTCTCCGGATTGAAGTCAGGGTTCGACACCTCGATCATTCCTTCCGTTGCCTATACCGACCCTGAAATTGCATGGGTCGGTGTTACTGAGAAGGAAGCCAAACAATTCGGCATCCCGGTCAGGAAATCGGTATTTCCATGGCGTGCCAGCGGACGGGCATTGTCGATGTCGCGTCCGGAAGGAGTTACGAAACTTCTATTTGATCCTGATTCAGATCGACTGATCGGCGCAGGAATTTCAGGACCGAACGCAGGTGAACTGATCGCCGAGGCAGCATTGGCGATCGAAATGGGATCTGACGCAGAAGACCTTGCGCTGACTATTCACGCACATCCCACCTTGTCGGAGACAATCAATTTTGCGGCGGAAGTCTACCAGGGAACCGTAACGGATATTTACATTCCCCGAAAATCAGCTCGTCAGGAACGCTGATCCGTTTTTTTGGGAAAGATCCCAAACAAATCTGCTCACGCTTCAATTCGTTCAATCCCGCCCATATAGGGCACCAGAACGTCCGGAATGTCGACGCTGCCGTCTTCGTTCTGGTAGTTTTCCAGGATTGCGATAAACGTCCGGCCCACGGCCAGACCAGACCCGTTCAGGGTATGGACCGGCTCTGGACGACGGGTATCTGGATTTCTCCAGCGGGCCTTCATCCTGCGGGCCTGAAAACCCTCACAATTGCTGCATGAGGATATTTCCCTGTACTTTTGCTGGCCTGGCAGCCAGACTTCGATGTCGTAGGTTTTGGCGGCACCGAATCCCATATCGCCGGTACACAGAACGATCACTCGGTACGGCAGTCCGAGAAGCTTGAGGATCCTTTCTGCATTTGAAGTCAGCTCCTCAAGTGCCGCATAGGAATCTTCCGGCCTGACGATATGTACCAGTTCGACTTTCTCAAACTGATGCTGGCGAATCATGCCGCGCGTATCCTTGCCGTATGATCCTGCCTCTTTACGGAAGCACGGCGTATGAGCGACAAACTTCATGGGCAGTTCGGAAGGATCGACGATACGTTCCTTGACGATATTGGTCAACGGCACTTCAGCCGTCGGGATCAGATAGAAGTCCCGGGCATCGTCTAGACGAAACTGATCGTCTTCGAATTTTGGCAACTGTCCTGTTCCGTACAGTATCCCGGCATTCACAATAAAGGGTGGATTGACCTCTTCGTAACCATGCTCTCGTGTGTGGATGTCGAGCATCATCTGGGAAATCGCCCGGTGCAGTGCTGCAAGCTGATTTCTGATCAACACAAAACGGGCGCTCGCGAGTTTGGCGCCCAATTCAAAATCAAGCATCCCCAATCGCTCGCCGATACTGACATGGTCTATAGGGTTGAAATCGAATTTGCGCACTTCCCCTACCCTTCGAACTTCTTCGTTGTCATCCTCCGACTGCCCGACGGGTACAGAATCATGAGCAAGATTTGGAATTTCTGACACAAGCACATGCAACTCTTCCTGTATCTCGGCAAATTGCTGTTCCAAACTATCCTGCTGCGCGCCGACGCGGTCAACTTCTGCCATCAGTTCGGAAACATCCGCTCCAGACGCCTTCGCGGCACCAATTTGACTTGACAACTGTTTTTTTCTGCTGCGCGCGCTTTCCGTGTCGGACTGGATGCGCTTTCTTCGTGTCTCCAGGCCTTCATAGGCGGATTCGTCGAAGTCATACCCTCTGGGTTTCAGTCTTGCTCCAATGGACTTGTACTCGTTTCTCAAAAATTGCTGATCAAGCATTTCATCCTCTGCTCTGTTTGTTGGCTCCGTAATGTAGTGCACCAGGTGCAGATTGCGATCGGTTCAGCATGGGTGCATTCATATGGACTTTTTGGCGAGTCCGTGCAAATTATAAAGATTTAGCACGGTTCTCCTCGATTCTATCTTGGTCTGATTTCGTTGAATTTGCTCTCACTTCATGGACGATCGATTTCGATATGACTCCAGATACTGTCTGATTCGCTTCTCAACACCGCGATCCACCGGACGATAGTACGTGGGGTTTTGCATTCCCTCAGGAAAGTAATTCTCATCCGCAGCAAATCCATCGGGTTCATCGTGTGCGTAGCGATAACCATCGCCGTACCCAAGTCCTTTCATCAGCTGCGTAGGTGCGTTGCGCAAATGCATTGGAACATCCAGATGGCTATGTCTGTCTGCGTCCTTGGACGCATCGTTAAACGCCTTGTATGACGCGTTGCTCTTTGGACTGCAAGCGAGGTAAATCACCGCTTGGGCAATCGACAGCTCGCCTTCCGGAGTTCCCAGACGTTGATAGGCATCCCAGGCATTGAGTGCAATATTCAGTGCGTTCGGGTCAGCGTTTCCAATGTCCTCACTTGCAATCCTTACGATGCGTCTGGCAATGTAGAGTGGATCGCATCCGCCCCTGAGCATTCTTGTCAGCCAATACAGACTGGCATCGGGGTCTGAACCCCTGATGGACTTATGCAACGCTGAAATCAGTTCGTAGTAGACATCACCGCGCTTATCGAATCTCGCGATCGGCTGACCAACGATTTCGGCTGCAAGCGACGCAGTTACTGTAGCGTTCCCGTCACCTTGGACCATACTGACGGCGAGTTCGATGAAGTTAATCGCACGCCGCGCATCTCCGCCGGCAGATTCCGAAAATATGGCGCTGGCCTCCTCAGAAAGCGAAAACGATGCGGGCAGTACATCAGTGGCTGCTGACAGGCATCTTGCGATCACTTTGCGAATGTCATCGGGGTGCAGCGGTTTGAACACATAAACTTTCAGTCTGGAAAGCAGTGCGCTGTTCAGTTCGAAACTGGGATTTTCAGTGGTCGCGCCGATGAAAGTGACATCGCCGCGCTCAACATGAGGAAGGAAAACATCCTGCTGGGACTTATTGAACCGATGGACTTCGTCAACAAAAAGGACTGTCGCTTGCCCTTGCGCCTTCGCTTCTTTGCCTTGCCTGGTCGCTTCTCGGATCTCCTTGATCCCGCTGTCGACACCGGAGATTGTCAGTAACTGTGCGTTCAGTGATCTTGAAATGATTCTAGCCAGCGTTGTCTTGCCACTTCCCGGCGGTCCCCATAGAACCAAAGAGTGGGGTATCTTCGATCTGATTGCGATTCCTAACGGTTTATCGGCTGCCAGCAGGTCATCCTGACCGATAATGTCTTCGAGTGTTTCAGGTCGCATCCTTTCGGCAAGCGGTGTAAGCAGAGGATGATCGCTGATTGACTTGTCGGTTGGCTTACTCACTCCTTTCAGTGTGATGTCTGTTCATCGGTCTTATTCGCGGGCATCAATCAAGTCAACATCGTCCGGCAACTCAAATTGAAACGTCGCCTCATCGAATTGCTGATTGGTGATGGAATCATAAAACTGCAATCGAGTGGTATTTCCCAGATTTTCCAATATTTGGATAATGCTCAGGGAGCGTGAGTCAAAGCCAAGATGCATCGATTGAAACTGTCCGGATTCCGCGTCCTTGGGTTTGAGCGATACCCAGGCAATCTCCCCTTGAACACCCCTGTCCTCAACAATATAGAACTCTTCCACGTTGTCCATTCCAGCCAGAATTTCGGCTGCACTGCGATTGACCACCTCGGAAAATTGACGAACTGTCGTCTGTTGAAGATCCGGATCATAAATCCAGACATCTATACCGTCTCCAACAATCGTCTGGGCAAACGGCTCAAAGTACTCCCAGCGAAACCGATCAGGGCGATTCATCCACATCAATCCTGTCGTCTCCTCAACCACATGCAACCCTTCATCCAGGATCAGTTGATGAAACTCGGCAAAGTAAGTTGTTGTCTGACTGAAAAACTTATTGAAACGATCTGTCGATTCAGAGCCGAAGGCCGAACTCCAGACAGCTCCCAGCACGAAGGCTGTCACAAAGAAATAGGATCTGGGTATGTTCCGCTTCACGTCAGTCATTGGGAGGCGGGACAAGAACCTCACGCTTTCCGCCAGCCTGGACAGGTCCAACCACGCCAGCCCCTTCCATGGTTTCAATCATCCTGGCTGCGCGGTTATAACCGATACGCAAGTGTCGCTGCACAGAGGATATGGTCGGGCGCCTGGATCTTATTACAAAATCTACAGCTTTATCGTAGAGCTCATCATCTTCCCCGTGGGCAGCGCTCGAACCGCTAAAGTCGTCCATGCTTTCGGTGTCATTGATCGCAGCTGTCACCTGTTCGTCATAATTGGTTTTTTGGGCATACTTGACAGTGTCCACAACCCTTTTGACCTCGTCATCGGAAACGAACGCTCCGTGAACACGCATCATGGACGCACTGCCAGGCGGCAAAAAAAGCATATCACCCGCACCGAGAAGATTCTCTGCACCGGCCTGATCTAGAATCGTTCTGGAATCGGCATTGGACGCCACCTTGAACCCTATTCTCGTCGGAATATTCGCTTTCAGCACGCCCCTGATGACGTCAGTCGAAGGTCGCTGAGTAGCAACAATCATGTGAATCCCGGCTGCTCGTGCTCTCTGTGCGATACGGATGATCAGTTCTTCAGCCTTCTTCCCCATCACCATGATTAGATCTGACAGTTCATCAATGACGAAAACGATATAGGGAAGCGGTTTGAGAGTTGGTGCCGTTTGAGGATCCGAATCCAAAGGGTCTGGGATTGGTTTGTTGGATTTACGGATCGTTTCGTTCAGATTCTCCAGATTTCTGACCTCCATTGCCGCCATCAACTGGAAGCGACGTTCCATTTCTGCGATACACCAGCGAAGCGCCTTTTCTGTCTTGTTCATATCTGTTATCACGGGTGCGAGAAGATGTGGAATATCCTCGTAGATGGAGAACTCAAGCATTTTCGGGTCAATCATCAAAAGCCTTAGGTTTTCCGGAGTTGACTTGAAGAGAAAACTGAGCAGAATCGCATTCAGGCAAACTGACTTTCCTGCTCCGGTGGTACCGGCTATGAGCAAATGAGGCATCATTGCAAGATTGGACAGTACGGTCGCTCCTCTGATGTCCTTGCCGAGAATAATCGTCAGCGGATGATCTGAATTCTTGTATTCGTCAGATTCCAGACTATCGATAAGGCGTACCAATTCCCGTGTTTTGTTCGGCACTTCAATACCGACGTGAGAACTTCCAGGAATGTTTTCGACAACCCTCACACTCTGTACGGTCAAGACTCTCGCGAGGTCAGCGGACAATCCGACAATCTGACTTGCTTTTGTACCCGCTGCGGGCTCGATTTCAAACTGTGTGATCACGGGTCCAGGGTATGCTTTACGCACTTCTACAACCACATTGAAGTCATTCAGCATGGACTCTATCCTGCGGCCCATTTCGATGATCTCCTGCTCCGAATATGCGTTGCTGTATTTGTTTGACGGGTCCAGTAAGGCGGTTGTCGGAAAAACCGGCTTTGAGGTTTCAGTATCCTCGGGCTGCACTGGGGTGGGCGTACTCGCCGCAGGTCGCTGACTTTCTGTGTTCTGACTTGTCAGTGTTGGAGTTTGAACACTGGACGTGTTCCCCCTTCGATTGCCATCAATTGGCACGATCTTCGGTTCCACCCGTGTTGATGTTCGGGCTGCCGCGGTGCCAGGCCTGGCCCGTGGTTTTGCCTTTAATCCGCGATCATCATCACCTGGCGTTTCAGATACGGTTTTTTGGGGATGCTGTTTCCTTGGCTTGGCAGCTTTCTCTTTAGAAACTTCTGTTGCTGCATCCGCCGGCAATGACGACTTTTTTCGAAACGGCGCCAGAAATAGAAATCTACATGTTGCCAGAAAACCATGTCCAGTTGCATTCAGGATGTGATTCCAGGGGATGATGCCAATTGCAGCCGTGCCCAATACGAAAAGCCCAATGAACAATAAGGAGACCAATCTTCTGTCCGGACCGATGAGACCTGTTGCACTGCGTGTTGCCTCAAACCCAAGAATTCCTCCCGAAAAATAATTCGGAGTGGTAGCAGGAAAGTACAGATGTTCGAGTCCGCAACCTCCAATCATGGCAAGGATTATGCCGACGAAAAACAGGATTGAGACCAGAATCGGACTATTGCTTGTTTTTGTCCATCGTCTTGTGTAGTTCCAACCGAATTGTGCGATACAAAGTGGTATGAACGCTGAGAAGAAACCAAACGTAAAAATGCCCAGATCGGCAATATGGGCACCGACGGTGCCGCCGATATTGATCGGGCTTGCATTGCTGGGAAGAACATTGCTGTTATTCCATCCCGGATCATCAGATGAATAAGTGAAAAAAACCGCGAAAAGGACGATTGCGAGCGCCCATACCAGACAAAGTATGAGAATCTCGGTTCCGTGTTTGGCTACGGATTGTCTGCTTTTTGCAAGCACAGTAAATATTGGGTCGGTTTTGAGCGAAAAAGAATGGACGGAAATTCTTGTCTGTTCGACCAGGGTCTTGCCCGAAGTCGTAAGGTAGATGATTCAATTATATTCAGTTTGTACAACATGAATATCTCGGAATGCAGCCGAGTCTTTGTCTCAGATTCCTATCCAGTCCCTAAAATTAAGGCAGAGCCAGGGGCGAGAATAGACGGATGAGTGTCGCCGAATTTGGTGAACCCTTATGTTTCGACCGACTTGCCTTGTCCGGGTTTGTTCTATAATTTACCGAAGGAGAAACCAGACTCGCCCACCCCGCCTGAATGGAATTCGGGTTCGAATCCTGAATCGAAATCACATGGATTTGCTAAACGAATTACGCCGTAATCATTAATTCACCAATGACAAAAGAAAACTCAACCAAGCACTGTAAACTCTTAATTCTAGGCTCCGGACCCGCAGGATATACGGCTGCGGTCTACGCAGCGCGATCGAATCTGTCGCCGGTTCTTATAACCGGTATCGAGAAAGGCGGTCAGTTGTCAAAGACGACAGATGTCGACAATTGGCCAGGGGACGACAATGGCGTGCAGGGTCCCGATCTGATGGAACGCATGTTCAATCATGCCGAACGATTTGACACGGACATCATCAACGATCACATCAATTCAGCTGACCTGAGTAATCGTCCCTATCGACTCACAGGAGATCAGGGCAGCTATACATGTGATGCCCTGATTATTTCTACTGGGGCCTCAGCCCGATATCTTGGACTGGAATCCGAGTCCAGGTTCATGGGCAGAGGCGTGTCAGCCTGTGCGACATGCGATGGTTTCTTTTACAGAAATCAAAATGTTGCAGTGGTTGGCGGTGGCAATACTGCAGTGGAGGAAGCACTGTATCTGTCAAACATCGCATCTTCGGTGATTTTGATCCATCGGCGTGACAAACTTCGGGCTGAGGCGATTCTCGCCGACAGACTGTTAAGTCGTTCGACCGAAAATGGAGGGAACATCAAAGTACTATGGGACCACGTCGTTGCTGAAATGCTCGGTGATGAGTCAGGCCTCACGGGATTGAGAGTCGAACATGTGCAAACCGGTGATCAGCGCACAATAGATGTTCATGGCGTATTCATTGCAATCGGTCACGATCCGAACACCGAGTTATTTGCCGGTCAGCTTGAGATGAAGGACGGCTATATTGTCACCGCCGGCGGACAGGATGGCGGTGCGACAACGACCAATGTTCCAGGTATTTTTGCGGCCGGCGATGTCAGTGACCATGTATACAGGCAGGCGGTCACCTCGGCTGGAACCGGGTGCATGGCCGCCCTGGATGCCCAGAAGTACCTGGAGTCATAACCGTACACCGGTCGGTCAGTTCAGTGAAAACCAAAATTGACAGTTTCCGGGATGCGATGGACTCTATTGAAGTGGATCCGATCAAAACAAGTGGAAAAGTTGAACACGCCAAAGTCAAGGTCCCGCCAGACAACAAAAATACCCTTGAAGACGAGACCAGGGTTTTGGAGGAGTCCATGTCTGAGAACCCTGATTATTCCAGCATCCAGAGGGAGCCTGATGAGGAACTCTGTAAGGATGGCTTGTCACGGCGGGATTACGTCCGATTGAAACAAGGCAAGTTCGCGCGCCAAAATGAAACCTTCATCCGGGGCTACACAGTCGCCAAAGCAAACGGGATTGTGGAAAAATTTCTTCAGGATTCAATCAATTCAGGATATCGCTGTGTAAAGATCGTTCACGGCAAGGGGCTCAATTCGCCAGACGGAGTCTCCAAGTTAAAGTTGCGCACACAGCGCTTACTGACACTCAACAAATTTGTTCTTGCCTACTGCAACGCACTTCCTGCAGATGGCGGTTCCGGCGCTAAATATGTTTTACTGAAAAAAAGGAGATAACCAATTCGCCGAACCCGGCTGAGAGAGATACATTGCAGCGAACAATATGAACTCAGTCGGTTGCACTGAGCAGCGCTACCACCGCCCACGCCGCAAGTCCTTCCTTACGACCGATAAATCCGAGATTCTCTGTCGTTGTTGCCTTGATGTTGACGCGATCTGAACCAATCTCAAGATCGGCTGCGATATTGATTCTCATTTGCTCGACATACGGACGGATTCTTGGCTCCTGCGTCACAATCGTCACGTCGATATTCCCTATTGAAAAATCATGTTCCCTGATCAATCGATAGACTGAAGTGAGAAAGACCCGGCTATCCTGGTCTTTGTGTTCAGGGTCAGTATCCGGAAACTGACCGCCAATATCACCCAGGCCCGCTCCTCCGAGCATTGCATCGACAATTGCATGTAAAACGGCATCCGCATCGGAGTGACCCGCCAATCCTGCTTCGTGAGGAATTGACACGCCGCCCAGTATGAGCGGCCGTCCGGCGGCAAATTCATGCACGTCAAATCCGAATCCTATTCTCGTGTACACGGTGGCGCTCCAATGGGCAACAGTTACTGGCGATCAATCAATTCAAAGTCCAGCATTGCCTGTGCCAGTCTCATGTCTTCGGGGGTGGTGATCTTGATGTTGGCCGCGCGGCCCGGAACCAGGCGCGGATGATGTCCCATCCTTTCCATTGCCTGCGCTTCATCCGTTACTTCCACACCGGTTTTGATTGAATCTTCCAGCGCATTTCCCAATGCACCCAACCTGAACATCTGGGGGGTCTGCGCCCGGAAAAGCTCACCACGCGGCATTGTCTTGTCAATTCTGCCGGAAGACTCGACTTTTATCGTGTCAAATATAGGTTGACTCAGTATTCCACCGTTGTCGTCATCGCCGACCTGCTGAATCAGGTCTGTTATCTCTGCCGATGACAGGAACGGCCGATTGCAGTCATGGACCAGTACCCAATCGTCAACTGAACAACCCTGTCCAAGCATATGGCGGATTCCATTCAGCACTGTTTCACTCCTTGAACTGCCGCCTGGGTAGATGCCCAAAACTTTCTCATGAATTGACGCGACCCAGTCGCTGTACTGATTATCCGCAGAAAGCCCAATGTAAACCCCTTGCAAGGCCTGATGTCCGGCAACTGTCCGAACTGTCCATTCAATGAGTTTGCAGTCGCCCAGCTGCATGAATTGTTTCGGCGTTTCACAATTCATTCTCATGCCGGTTCCAGCGGCTGGTATCACACCCCAATATTTAGTCAAACTGTTGCGACTCCATGCCGTGTCTGATGTGTACGTTGTCAGGCAATCTCTTGAACCTTGGAATTCTAGCGGCTCGAATCCAAATTCCGCGAATTGGAACTCCCGCTGCCAACCTCCTGCTGCAACCTATTTTATTTCAACAGACGATTACTGATTGCGAGGATATATCGTTCGCAATAAAATGAGTCCGATAGCAACGCAGCTGGGTTGTCGTCTCTCAAAAGTTAGCGGATTCGCCAGGATGCCCGACACCGCACCAGAAACGACAATGCTTGAGCGACGTTCAAATAAAATATCATTTTGCTACTGCGGGATATATGCATTGCCCTCAATTGATCCTTGGTTTATGAGTTCAAGTTTGGCTTTTGGCTGTCCATGATCATCCTGAAAGATAAATTCAGTCAAACCGGCATCCTGCTCAGCTGAAAGTTAACCTGCCTTTTGCTCACGCGTAATATTTCGAGAATATCGCTCGCTCAGTCCATGGTCGAAAATCCGACTCATTCACCATTTGATGCACGGATCGAACCGAAGCTCAAATCATTTGAGACCTGGAAAGGATTGCATGGAAGTGCAGTTGCGCTCGCAATCGCGACATTTGCGAGCAAGCACGATGGTCCCACGGTGGTACTTGCGGCCAACAGCCGGGAAGCGGATCTTCTAACGGAAGCGCTGACATTCTATGGTTCAGAGGAAAAAGCCGTATCAGTCCACCTTTTTCCCAGCTGGGAGTGTCTGCCCTACGACACTTTCAGTCCACATCCGGACATCTTGTCGGAACGGATCGGACTGCTTTCTCAACTTCCCTTCATCAATCAGGGAATTGTGGTGGTGTCGGCTGATAATGTCTTGCAAAAACTGCCCCCGGTCGACTACATCACCTTGAATTCGATGGTCTTGGAAATCGGGCAGTCAATCGACACGGAAAAATTTCGTCAGCACCTGATCCAATGCTCATACCATAGCGTGGAACAGGTTCAATCTCCGGGAGAGTTCGTCTATCGCGGAGGAATCATCGATGTATTCCCCATGGGTTCGGATGAGCCCGTTAGAATTGAGCTGTTCGACACGGAAATCGAGACGCTCCGATTCTTTTCCGTCGACGACCAGCTGTCTTTACGGAAAGTCGATCGCGTCAGGATTCGTCCAGGAAACGAGATCCCAATGGATCAGAAGTCAATTCAACGGTTTCGTCAGAACTTCCGACAATTGTTTGACGCTGATCCAAGAGAAAATGAGGTCTACGGTCTGATTGACTCACAGAATGTTCCGAATGGCGCTGAATTCTATCTGCCACTGTTTTTTGAAAGCACGTCGCTGATCTTGGATTACATTCCACAGTCCGCGATATGTTTCATCACCGAGGACTTCATGATCTCGGTGGAGAAATTTTGGAAGTTTGCGCAGGAACGATTCAACCTGGCACTTGACAATGCTGCCTTTCTTCCAGTTCCAGCACCAATGGTGTTCTGCTCTCCTGAGCAGCTCAATCAACAACTCAACACGTTGCAAGTTGTGCGTATTGACAATACCGAGACAGCACCTGATCGTGTATTCAATTCCAGACCACCCGAACGGATATCGCAAAGCGGACATTTCACTAAGTTTGAGCAATCGCTCGCCCATACGTTGCATCAAACTGATTCCAGGACCCTGTTCACACTGGATGACTCCGGCCAACGTGAAATCGTCGAAAACGCACTTAGGATCGCTGGTCTCGAATATTTCCGCGCTGAGAGCTGGAGCGAGTTTCTTGCGGCATCCGACCAGTTCGCTACGTCGTTGGCGCATCTTGATGCCGGACTTGTTTTGCCGAGCGAACGAATCCAGGTTCTCACCGGCAGTGAGCTTTTGGGGTATCGCGGTCAGACCCGCAAACAGACTGATCGCAAAAGGAATCCGGAAAGCATTATCAATTCGATGCAGGAACTCAAAGTCGGAGAACCGGTAGTGCACGAGCTGTACGGGATAGGACTGTACCAGGGACTGGTCACGATGCCGGTCACCGAGCATCCTTCTGAATTCCTGAAAATCAACTATCTCGGGGACGAGGCACTATATGTCTCAGTGCACAATATTGACTGTATCAGTCGATATCTTGGCGGAAATCCAGACGACATACAACTCCACTCACTGAGTTCCAAATCGTGGCATGCATCAAAACGCAAGGCTCGCGAGCAGGCCTTCGATGTCGCAGCGGAACTTTTGTCAATCCAATCGCTGAGAGACATAAGGAAAGGCAACAACATGTTGTTGCCGCAGCCCGAGTATCAGGAATTCGTTTCCAGATTCCAGTACTCAGAGACACCGGATCAGAAGCAGGCAATTGAATCCGTCTTGGATGACCTCGCATCAGACCGGCCCATGGACAGGCTGGTCTGCGGAGATGTAGGCTTTGGCAAGACAGAGGTTGCCCTGCGCGCCGCACTCGTAGCAGCGGCCAATGGGTATCAGGTCGCTGTCGTTGTCCCGACCAGACCGCTCGCACAGCAGCATTACGATGTTTTTCTTGATCGCTTTTCGGACATGGGGGTTCAGATTCAGTTACTCTCCAATATGCAACGAGAATCCGAGGTCCACAATACTGTGGCAAGCCTGAAGCTGGGAGTTATTGATATTGTGATCGGCACCCACCGGTTGCTGCAGTCCGATATCAATTTCAAGAACCTGGGGCTGGTTATTATCGATGAGGAACACCGATTCGGAGTCCGACAAAAGGAGTCCTTGAAGAAACTGCGCGCGGATGTGGATATCCTGACCCTGACGGCAACTCCAATTCCTCGCACCTTGAGCATGGCCCTGAACAAGATTCGGGACATATCCATCATTTCCACACCGCCTGACAACCGACTCAGTGTCAGGACGTTCGTAAGAAACTGGAATTCGGAACTCGTCAGGGAGGCCTGTATGCGGGAACTTCGAAGGGGAGGACAGATATTCTACGTATTCAACGATGTAAGGGCGATTCGTTCGGTGACGGAAGAGATCAGACGGATCGTTCCCGAGGCCAGAATTGACTTTGCCCATGGTCAAATGTCCAAGATGCGTCTGGATCAAGTGATGAAGGACTTTTACATGCGTAAGTTTGATCTTCTGGTCTGCACCACAATCATTGAAAGTGGGATAGATATCGCAACGGCAAATACGATCATCATCGACCGGGCGTATAAATTCGGATTGGCCCAATTGCATCAATTGAGGGGCCGAGTCGGACGATCACACCATCAAGCATACGCGTATTTACTGGTTCCCAGTACTGAATCGCTTCGTAGCAACGCACGGCGAAGATTGGAGGCAATTGAATCTTTTGACAAACTGGGAGTGGGATACATCATTGCAACACATGATCTGGAAATCAGGGGTGCCGGTACCCTGTTGGGAGATGCCCAAAGCGGTGTTGTGAATCAGATTGGATATTCAATTTATGCAAGGTATCTGAATGACGCCATCGGTGAACTTGACAGCACTGATCAGGGGAAGACTTCTGACGTCGAACTGCCATTGAACAACCATGATGTGGAAATCGATCTGCACGTACCCGCGCTGATCCCCGAAATCTGGATACGGAACGTCAATCATCGTCTGATGCTATACAGAAAAATTGCAACTGCCAAAAACGAACACGAACTCACACAAATCAAATCTGAAATGCGAGATAGATACGGACGGCTGCCCGAAGAAGTCAATTTACTGTTCACTGTCAACGCATTGAAATTGAAAGTAGTTGAGCTGGGCATGATTCGGCTGAAAATACACCGACGAAGCGGTCATATTGTTTTTGGTGGAAATCACCGTGCCAGCGTCGTTGCGATCAGAAGTCTGATCAGTGACTATCCGGGTACGGTCCGGCGGGTCGATTCCGAATCCAAACTGGAATTCACACACAGGCTCAATTCGGCTGAAGATAGAATCGAAAGAGCCTTTTTCATCGTCGATACACTCTGTCTTGCGCCGGAACTCTCCAGCACTCAGTGACATCGGTACTCGACCCCGATGGTTATGCGTTATTGATCTCCAAAAGATAACAATATGTCAATTTGAGATAAATCATGCGAGCTCAAGCTCTTCATATGGCGGGCAGTCAAGAGGTTGAGCAGCAAGTTCCTCTTCAAAGCCGAAGTTTCTCATATCCGTGACACGCAACGGATACAGAATGCCATCAAGATGATCACATTCATGTTGCACGACCCGCGCATGAAAGCCGGATACGGTACGGTCGACTCTCTCACCTCTCTCGTTCAAGCCTGTATAGTGGACATTTGCATGTCTGGAAACCAATCCACGCAATCCAGGCACACTGAGACAACCTTCCCAGCCTTGCTCAAATTCTTCGTCCAACGGTGTGATCGAAGGGTTGATCAAGATCGTAAACGGAACGGATTCAGCGTGAGGATAACGAGGATTGTGATCGACGCCAAAAATAACAATCCTCTTCATGACTCCGATCTGTGGGGCTGCAAGCCCGGCACCATCCGCATCGTTCATGGTCTCGATCATGTCCTCAATGATGCCGCCAAGCTGAGGGATCTCAGCGGGCAGCACGGGACTCGACACCTGAAGCAATTGAGGATCGCCCATCTTTAGAATTCGTCTAATCGCCATAACCAGTAATTCGCGTGATTTTTTGGCAATTATATCAATCCAAGTCGGGAGAATGATTTGGCAGTCGCCACGAGGCGTTTTCGTTGGAGCGTAATTCTGATGCACTGCATAGCGATTATCCCATCA